>NZ_JBEXUS010000014.1:0-116724 GCF_040614455.1 Nocardia sp. NPDC005978 | reverse complement strand
GGTTCAGAAACCGTCGGGGGCACGCTCGTTCGGCGTTCGCGTCGGCTAGCCGCTGACGTCCGGATCGATATCGTCGTCGGTGAGCAGGGCGCTGCCCGCCACCCGATCGTGCGCCAGGGCGTCCAGGAAGGCCCGGGCCCAGCGGTCGACGTCGTGGGTCAGCACCTGGCGGCGCAGCGAGCGCATCCGCCGGCGGCGGGTGTCGCGGTCGTCCTCGATGGCGCCCGCGATCGCGTCCTTGACGCTGTCCAGGTCGTGCGGGTTGCACAGGTATGCCTGGCGCAATTCCGCTGCCGCACCGGTGAATTCGGACAGCACCAGGGCGCCGCTGAGGCCGCCCTGGCACGCCACGTACTCCTTGGCGACCAGATTCATGCCGTCCCGCAGCGGGGTCACCAGCATGACGTCGGCGGCCACGAAGAACGAGACCAGCTCTTCCTTGGGGATGGGGCGGTGCAGGTAGTGCACCACCGGGTAGCCCACCCGGGCGAACTCGCCGTTGATCCGGCCCACCTGGCGTTCGATGTCGCCGCGCATCTGCTTGTAGGACTCGACGCGTTCTCGGCTCGGCGTGGCCAGCTGCACCATCACCGTGTCGGCCGGGTCGATCCTGTTCTCGTGCAACAGCTCTTCGAGCGCCGCCAGCCGAATGTCGATGCCCTTGGTGTAGTCCAGGCGGTCGACACCCAGCAGGATGGTCTTCGGGTTGCCCAGTTCGGCACGGATTTTCGCCGCGCGTTCGCGTACGCCGCGCCGGCGCGAGTACTCGTCGAGCTCGGTCGAGGCGATGGAGATGGGGAACGCGCCCACGCGCACGGTGCGGAAACCCACCTGCACCACACCGAGTTTCGAGCGCACGCCGACGTTGCCGCGCGAAGTTGGCTGTCCGGCAAGCCTTCTGGCCAGATACAGGAAGTTCTGTGCGCCACCGGGGAGGTGGAAGCCGATGAGATCCGCGCCCAGCAGACCCTCGACTATCTCTGTGCGCCAAGGCATCTGCATGAACAGCTCGACCGGCGGGAACGGGATGTGCAGGAAGAAGCCGATCGTCAGATCGGGGCGGAGCATGCGCAGCATCTTGGGCACCAGCTGCAACTGGTAGTCCTGCACCCAGACGGTGGCGCCCTCGGCGGCCACCTTGGCGGTGTACTCGGCGAAGCGGCGGTTCACCTGTACGTACGCCTGCCACCACTTGCGGTCGTAGACCGGGCGCACGATCACATCGTGATAGAGCGGCCACAGCGTGGCGTTGGAGAAACCTTCGTAGTAGTCGGCGACCTCTTCCGAGGACAACGGCACCGGATGCAGATCCAGCCCGTCCTCGGTGATCGGGTCCATCTCGACGTCGGGAACACCGGCCCAGCCGACCCATGCGCCCTTGTTATTGCGGAGAACCGGTTCCAGTGCGGTGACCAGGCCCCCGGGACTGCGCTTCCATCGTGTGGTGCCGTCGGGCAGGCGTTCCAGGTCGACCGGTAGCCGATTGGCTACGACGACGAAGCCGGAACCGGCGCCCGAACTGTCCGGGTTCACGTTCTCATTCGCCTCGCGTGAGGGGAGCGATGCCCAGCATCGAGAGCAGCATGCGGCATTCGTCCGCATCGGTGGCGTAGGCAGCCACGACGCGCTGCGCCTGACGCGCGGTCTCGTCGGCGAGTGGTTCCAGTTCGTCGTCCGCGATGTCGTTTGCGCTGCTCTTCGCGGCCATCATGATGTCCTCTCGGGGAATTCTGCTCGAGTGTCGCGGAGTCCATCGTATCTGGCCTCGGATCCTCAACCGCACCCCTCGGCACACAGCGAGCCGGAAACGCAATGGACCGGGGATCTGAAACATCGCGGCGCCGGAACCCGACAACCGGTGCGGAAGCAGGTCCGAATCGCGACCGCTACGGTGAGCGTGGAAACCAGTCGCTCGAATCGGATGAAGGGGTAGCCAGAATGCCGTTGGCCACGGTGAACGGAATCTCGCTGAACTACCAGGTCAAAGGGGACCGCACCCGGGGAACCGACGTCAAGGGCGCGGGGCCGCTGGTCGTCATGATCATGGGCACCGGCAGTCCGGGCCGCGTGTGGGAACTGCATCAGGTGCCCGCGCTGGTGGCCGCCGGATATCGGGTCTGCACCTTCGACAATCGCGGCATCGCACCGTCCTACGAGGCGGCCGACGGCATGACCATCGATGATCTGGTGCGCGACACCGCCGCCCTCATCGAATTCCTGGACGAGGGCCCGGCGCTGGTGGTCGGGCAGTCCATGGGGTCGCGGGTCGCCCAGGAACTGGCGCTGGCCCGTCCCGATCTCGTGCGCAAGGCCGTCTTCCTGGCCGGGCACGCCCGCCTGGACCAGTTCCAGCGCACGCTCTCGCTCGGTGAGCACGCGCTCGATGATTCCGGGGTGCAGCTGCCGGCCAAGTACGAGGCCGCGCTGACCGCGCTGATGAACCTGTCCCCGGCGACCATGGCCGACGTCAACGCCGCGCGCGACTGGCTGGACCTGTTCGAGTTCACCGGCGGGCCGTCCAAGCCCGGCGTGCGCGCCCAGCGCCGCATGGACCACGACTTCGAGCGCCTGGCGGCCTACCGGGCGATCAACGTGCCGTGCCTGTCGGTCGGATTCGCCGATGACCGCATGATTCCGCCCTATCTGTCCCGCGAGGTCGCCGAGGCCATCCCGGGCGCTCGGTACCACGAGATCCCCGATGCCGGGCACTTCGGCTACCTGGAACGACCCGAAGCGGTGAACAAGATCCTGCTGGAATTCTTCGCCGCGTGAAGGTAACCGCCCGGGCGTAACACCACCCTTGCTAGGGTCGAATCAACGTCGGGGGCTAGTCCCGTCGCCGCGGTGCCCTACCGTGGTCGACGGACGAACCGTCAGCGTTCCCGTACACAGCGCCAGTATCCAGTGAGGTGAAATGAGCACCAATCCCTTCGACGACGAAGACGGCCGGTTCTTCGTCCTTGTCAACGACGAGGAGCAGCATTCGCTGTGGCCCGCCTTCGCCGAGGTCCCGGCGGGTTGGCGAGTCGTCTTCGGCGAGGACTCACGCGCCGCGTGTGTCGAGTATGTCGAGAAGAACTGGACGGATATGCGTCCGAAGAGCCTGCGTGATGCCATGGCCGCCGATGACGCGGCCCGTCAGGCGGCGCAGTCCTGACAAGAGCGGTTGACCCGATACTGCGTGGGAACGATTCCGAACGCGGCCGGTGGGGCCACAAGCCCCGCCCGGCCGCCGCTCGGCCCTGACCCCGACGGTATCGAAATCACCTGGGGAACCCGGCTTTTCCGCGCAGCCGGCCTACCTGGTTATGATGGGCACCGCTTTCCCGCCTCCTTAGCTCAGTGGTAGAGCACCGCTCTTGTAAAGCGAAGGTCGTCAGTTCAATCCTGACAGGGGGCTCCCCCGCCTCCCCGCGACTTTTACGGTCGCCGGGGAGGCCATTGCGTTTCATCCCCGGACTCACCTACGAAGGTGGCTGAGTTCTGGGCGTACCCCGGGAGTTACCCCGAAGGTCGCGAGATCAGGCGTTGCATACCCCTTTCGGCTCGCCTTCGGCATCGCGCTCGGGGGTTGACGAGGCCGCGTGAGCATGGGTGGGTTCCGGGGCGAGCGGTCGTCAACGTGCCGCGGTTCCGGGAGGTGTGTCGCTCTCGGTGAGAAAGTGGTGCAGGGCTGTCGCGAAACCTGGTGCGGCGGGGACGAAATGGCCTGCGCCGGGGGTCCTCAGGCGGTGGGCGTCGAGGGCCTCGGCCAGGTTGTCGCAGATCGTTTCCAGGGCGGGGGAGTGGGCGCCGGAGGCGACCAGGGACGGGATCCGAGCCTTTCGTAGCGGTTCTAGGTCGGGGTGGGCCTCGGAGGGGAGTCGGGCTCCGGTGGCCCGGCGCAGGGCGGGTTCGGAGAGTTCCAGGGTTTCGGCGGGCGGCGCGCCCGCGAGGGTGAGGAACTCGCGGAGCATGGCGGGGTCGGCATCGCGGCCGCGGGTCAGGACCTCGGTGCCGAGAGCTTCTATGCGGGCCACGGCCGGGTCGGCGGGGGCCAGGTAGTAGAGGGGTGGCTCGATGAGGGTCAGGGAGCGTAGGGAGCCGGGGGTTCGGGTGGCGGCTATGAGGGTGCCCAGGACCCCGTAGGAGTGGGCCATGACGTGGGGGCGGTGGGTGCGGAAGAGGGGGTCGAGGTCCGCCGCGTCCACGTCGAAGTCCTGGCGGCCGTTCGGGGGCGGCGGGCTGTCGCCGTAGCCGCGGCGGTGGACGTAGTGCAGGGTCCAGTGGGCGGTGAGGGGTTCCAGGCCCCGCCAGGTGGTTCTCGGGCCTGCGCCGCCGTGGACGAGAACCAGGGGCGGGCCGCTGCCCAGGGTGGTGATCGCGAGGGCTTGCATGGGTTCGAGTGTGCGCTTTTGGGGCGTCCGGGGGCTCGCAGGAAACTCACAGGGAAGGTCCAGGGAGATCACCGGGGGTGCGCGCAGGATGGGGGTATGAGCGGTGTGGGGTCTGTGCGCGAGGTCGAGGCCAAGGTGCTGGTTGTCGACGACGAGCCGATGATCGTCGAATTGTTGTCGGTCAGTCTGCGGTTCCAGGGGTTCGAGGTCGCCACGGCGGGTAGCGGGACCGAAGGGCTGGACCGGGCGCGGAGCTTCCGGCCGGACGCGTTGATCGTGGACGTCATGATGCCGGGGATGGACGGGTTCGGGTTGTTGCGGCGGCTGCGGGCGGACGGGATCGACGCTCCGGTGTTGTTTTTGACCGCGCGGGACGAGGTGGAGGACAAGGTCACCGGGCTCACGCTGGGGGCGGACGACTACGTGACCAAGCCGTTCAGCCTCGAAGAGGTGGTGGCGCGGTTGCGGGTGATCCTGCGGCGGGCCGGGCACAGCGCGCCGATCGAGAAGTCCTCGCGGCTGCGGTTCGCCGACATCGAACTGGACGACGACACGCACGAGGTGTGGAAGGCGGGGGAGCCGGTGCCGCTCTCGCCCACCGAATTCACGCTGCTGCGATACTTTCTCGTCAACGCGGGCACCGTGCTGAGCAAACCGCGGATTCTGGATCACGTGTGGCGCTACGACTTCGGCGGTGAGGTCGGGGTGGTGGAGACCTACGTGTCGTACCTGCGCAAGAAAGTAGACACGGGCCCGGATCGGCTCATTCACACCCTGCGCGGGGTCGGCTACGTCATGCGGGAATCGCAGCGCACGCCGGGCGCGCGATGACCGAGCCCGCCTCGGCCGGCCGCGCACTGCCCGGCGGGACGGCGTCTCCGCGCGAAACCGGTGTGCGAGCGGCACTGTCGAACCGGCTGTCCGCGATTCCCCTGCGCACCACCCTGGCGCTGGCGCTGGTCTCGCTGGCGGGTCTGGGCCTGCTGGTCTCCGGGATCGGTGTCACCGCGCTGATGCGGGACGTCCTGGTGGACCGCATGGATCGCCAGCTCGCCGACGCCAGCCACGGCTGGGCCGCGCCGGGCGCGCGCCGGCCCGAGGTGCTGCCGCAGCCGGCCGAGAACAAGGAGCGCCCGCCGGATCTGATGTATGTGCGGGTGGAGGATTCGACCGGCAAGAACACCCTGCACCTGGACGTGGGCACGGGTCAGCCCGATGTGCCCGCCGACCTCGGGAACAAGCCGATCACGGTCGGCTCGGTCGGCGACGCGGGGGAGAAGTGGCGGGTGCTGCGGGTGCGCACCGACAAGGGCACCAGCACCCTGGCCCTGCGCATGGATCAGACCCGTTCGATCCTGGACCGGCTCATCCTCTTGCAGGCCGGCATCGGGCTGGCCGTGCTGACGGCGCTGGCGTTCGTCGCGCGCCTGGTGATCCGGCGCAGCCTGCGGCCGCTGCAACAGGTCGAGCAGACCGCCGCCGCCATCGCGGGCGGTGATCTGCATCAGCGAGTCCCGGTGCGCGGCACCGACACCGAGGTCGATCGGCTCTCGCAATCGCTGAACACGATGCTGACCCAGATCCAGCAGGCTTTCGCGGCCACGGAGGCATCCGAGGAGGCGGCGCGGCGCTCGGAGGCCAATATGCGGCGCTTCGTCGCCGACGCCAGCCACGAACTCCGCACCCCGCTCACCAGCATCAAGGGCTTCTCGGAGCTGTATCGCCAAGGGGCGATCCAGGATCCGGCGCTGGTCATGGATCGCATCGAACACGAATCCAAGCGGATGGGCCTGCTGGTGGAGGACCTGCTCATGCTGGCCAGGCTGGACGCCCAGCGCCCGATCGAACGGCGGCCGGTGGATCTGCTCACCGTGGCCAGCGACGCCGTGCACGGCGCGCGGGCGCTGGACGCGGTGCAGCACCCCGACGGTCCGGCCCGGCGCATCGACATCGAGATCTGTTCCGGCGCGGGCACACTGGAGGTGCTCGGGGACGACCAGCGCCTGCGTCAGGTGCTGGCGAATCTGGTGAACAACGCGCTCGTGCACACCCCGCCCGACGCGGCGGTGACCGTAAGACTCACCCCCGAAACGGACGACGTGCTGCTCGCGGTCGCCGATACCGGCCCGGGCCTGGAACCCGAACAGGCCGAGCGGGTTTTCGAGCGCTTCTACCGCGCCGACGATTCGCGCAGCCGGGTCAGCGGCGGTACCGGTCTGGGTCTGTCGATCGTGCGCGCGCTGGTGGCCGCGCACGGCGGCACGGTGTCGGTGGCCAGCGTCCCGGGCTCGGGCACCACCTTCACCGTGCGCCTGCCGCGCGAGCGGTAGCGGCTATTCGGGGACGTTCGCGCCGTAGCCGAGATCGCGCAGCGCCTGCTTGATCTTGGCCTGCGCCTCGTCCAGCGACTCCTTGCTGGGTTCGGGATCCGCGCCGGTGATGTCGAAGTCACCGAGTTCGAACGCCGGGAACACGTGCAGGTGCAGATGCGGCACCTCCAGGCCGGCGATGAGCATGCCCGCCCGCGGGGCGTCCCATGCCGCGCGCACGGCCTGCCCGATCTTCTGCGACACCGCTGTCATCCGCGCGAACGTGCCGGGATCGACGTCCTGCCACTGATCGATCTCCTTGCGCGGCACGACCAGCGTGTGCCCCTGCGTGACCGGGGAGATGGTCAGGAACGCGACGAATTCGTCGTCCTCCCAGACGAATCGGCCCGGCAGCTGACCTTCGATGATCATTGAGAAAACAGAAGCCATGCCGGGCAGACTACGCGGATCCGGTCCGGTCGCCCGCGCCTCGCCCGCATGTCCGCCGGACATCCGGGGCGGCTCCGGATTCCGGGGGCACGGGGGCGGCGGCCGGGCCCGTCGGACCGCGCCGCGCCAGCGGTCAGACGGCGACGAAGTGCGAGAGGATGCCCTGCACCTCGTAGATGTCGACCTGCCGGTTGAACCGTTTCTGCAGCGGATCGTCCGCGCCGGAGATCCAGATCTTGAGTTCGGCGTCGAGGTCGAAGGTGCCCGCGGTCTCCACCGAGAAGTGCGTGATGGCCCGGTAGGGCACGCTGTGATAGCTCACCTTGCGGCCGGTCACGCCCTGTTTGTCCACCAGGATCAGCCGCCGGTTGGTGAAGAGCAGGGCATCGCGGACCAGCAGGTACGCGGCGTAGACCTGTTCGCCCTGACCGAGCAGCTTGCCGTACTCCTGTTGCGCCCCCGCGGGATCGATGCGTCCCGCATTGCCCATGATTCCGTCGATCAAGCCCATCGCAGGCACATCCTCAGTGTGATTCGCGGTGACCGCCGTCATCGACCATCATCCCCGTGACCGGCGGGCAGCGCACGGATACCGGGCGAGGCGACCGGCGGCCCGGCGGTGTTCGCGCACGCTTTAAGCTGTCAGCCGTGCGCGTACTCGTCATCGGTTCCGGAGCCCGTGAACATGCCCTCGTCCTGGCCCTGCGCCGGGACCCGTCGGTGTCGGCGGTGTACGCGGCGCCCGGCAACGCGGGCATCGCCCAGCACGCCGAGGTGCGCCCGGTGGACGCCTCCTCCGGCGCCGAGGTGGCGGCGCTGGCCCAGGAGCTGAACGCCGATCTGGTCGTGGTCGGTCCCGAGGTGCCGCTGGTGCTCGGCGTGGCCGACGCGGTGCGGGCCGCGGGCATCGCGACCTTCGGGCCGTCGGCCGCCGCCGCGCAGATCGAGGGCTCGAAGGCCTTCGCCAAGGACGTCATGAACGCGGCCGGGGTGCGCACCGCGCATGCGGAGATCGTCGATCATCCCGGCGAGCTCGACGACGCGCTGGATCGCTTCGGCCCCACCTGGGTCGTGAAGGACGACGGCCTGGCCGCCGGCAAGGGCGTGGTGGTGACCGCCGATCGTTCGGTCGCCCGCGACCACGGCGCGGAACTGCTGGAGAACGGGCATCCGGTGCTGCTGGAGTCCTTCCTGGACGGTCCCGAGGTCTCGCTGTTCTGCCTGGTCGACGGCGAGAACGTGGTGCCGCTGCTGCCCGCGCAGGATCACAAGCGGGTGGGCGACGGCGACACCGGGCCCAACACCGGCGGCATGGGCGCGTACACGCCCCTGCCCTGGCTGACCGACGAGACGCTGCGGGCCATCGTCGACGACGTGGTCAAACCCGTTGCGGCGGAGATGGTCCGGCGCGGGGTGCCGTTCAGCGGCCTGCTGTACGCGGGGCTCGCGATCGGCTCGAACGGCCCGGCCGTCATCGAATTCAACTGCCGCTTCGGTGATCCCGAGACCCAGGCGGTGCTGGCCATGCTGGACAGCCCGCTCGGCGAGCTGCTGAACGCGACCGCCACCGGCACCCTTGATCAGGTCGCCGCCCCGCGCTGGAAGGACGGCGCGGCCGTCACCGTCGTGCTGGCCGCGGAGAACTACCCGGCGCGCCCGCGCAGCGGCGACGTGATCACCGGGGCCGAATCCACCGGCACCGGAACCGAATCCGAGGTGCTGCACGCGGGCACCGCGCTGCGCGAGGACGGCGCGCTGGTCTCGGCGGGCGGGCGCGTGCTCGCCATCGTCGGCCAGGGCGCGGACCTGACCGTGGCCCGGCGCAACGCCTACGACCGCCTCGCGGGAATCAAGCTGCCGGGCGGGCACTTCCGCTCCGATATCGCCCTCGCGGCGGTGGAGGGCCGGATCAGCGTGCCGACCCCGGCGGTCTGAGAAGTCTCCGAAGACTCGGCCCCTTGCGATCACGCAAGGGGCCGAGTGCTTTCCGGGCGACGTCGTTCCGCCGGCCGTGGTGATCGGGCCGGGTCGTCCGGAGGCCGAGCCGGGCGGCGTTCGCGTGGCCGACTCGTCGCACGCGCCCCGCCGACCCGCGTTCGGACGGCAGGTGGTGCGCCCGTTCGCAAGTCGTGCCATGTGCGTCCGAGCCGTAGCTGGGCCGGGTGCCCGCCGGACCTTGCCGGCGGGCGACGGCCTCAGGTGAGCATGAGCCCGTGCAGGGCCAGCCACGCCTGGGGATCCACGCGCTGCCCGTTCTGGACGATCTCGAAATGCAGGTGCGGCCCGGTGGAATCGCCGCGGTTGCCGATGCGGGCGATCTGCATGCCCGCCGGGACGCGTTCGCCCGCGGAGACGAAGAAGTCGTACATGTGGCCGTAGATGGAGATGGTGCCGTCATCGTGCCGAATGCGCACCCACAGGCCGAAGCCCTGGGCCGGGCCGGCTTCGATGACGGTGCCCGCGGCGACCGCGTAGATGGGTGAGCCGAGCGGCCCGGCGATGTCGATGCCCGCGTGGAAGGTGCCCCAGCGCGGTCCGAAGCCGGAGGTGAACATGCCCTGGGCGGGGAGGGCGAAATTGCCGACGCCGGGCAGCACGAAGGTGCCGGGCGCGGTGGTGGTCATCCAGTCCTGATGTTCCCCGGCCACGGCGGCCGCGGCTTCGGCCTTGGCGCGTTCCAGGGTGGCGCGGGCGGCGGCGGCCACCACCGCCCCTTCGCGCAGTTTCTCGCCGTTGTTGATGGCGTCGAGATAGCGCTTGGCCGATTCCGCTGGCGTCTGCACCTGAATCGGATGCGCGCTCGGAACACGCAGCGCCGTACCGGGTTCCAGGGGCGCGTCGGTGGGGAACCGGCCCAGGGCGCCGTCCGCTCCCACGAACACGACCACCGCGACCAGCCCGGCGATCAGCACCCGATGTCCGACGGCCCAGTCCCTGGCGATCGGCGCCTGCCGTCGCGCCTCGTCCCGCCCCCGCGCGAGCAGCTCGGCCGCCTCGGCTCTCGACCGCGGTCGCCGCCCCCAGAATTCGAGCGCTCTGTCTCGCACCGCGGGCGCTCGCCCGCGCGCCCACGCCACCCCCGAGGCTCCCGCCCGCGCGGCCCGGGCGACCCGCTCCCGCGCCGGAATGTCCGAGTCGCCGTGCAGCGGTAGTCGTAGCCCGGGCGTGTAGCTGTCCGGTATCGCCCGCCGCACCGTGTCCGCTTCGGGCACTGGCGCTTCGGGCTCGGACGGCCGCGCCGTGCTGCTCGAGCCGGTCCGCGCCGGGCGTAGCCGCCGGAATCCGCGACCGGCCCCACGGGCCGCCGCCGACCTGTGGACGTCCAGCCCCGGAGCCGCGGTCGATCTGCCGACACCTGTTCCACCGCCGGGTGAGGACTCGCTCTGGTCCTCGGCAATGAATGACAATTCGCCGTCGGCCTCGCGTACGGATGGCAACTCGCCACCGGTTCGTGCCTTGCCGTCCGGTGCCTCCGCGCCTTCGGCCCGGGGTGCACTCCCGGCCGCGCGGCCGCCGCGCCACCGGACGAGCCCGCGTCTGCGCGCGGTCTCGGTTCTCGATCTTCCGGCGGGCGTGTGCGACTCGTCGCCTCCGGGTCTCGCCGTGTCTTCCGCGCCGCCCCCGGGTCTGCCGGGGCTCGGCTCGGGTGTCGAGGTGGGGTGCTCGGCCGCGGTGTAGGCGAACGGGTGGGCTGCCGCCGAGTCTTCCTCGGTGGCCGCTCCCCCCGGCACGCGTCCCTCCTCAGCCATTCACACGCCTATTACCGGACAGTGGGGAGAGCGAGTGCTCTACCGTCTGTCGGGTGCGTATCGAATCTCGGCGGTCGGCCATCCCACCTTTCTACGTCATGGATGTCTGGAAGGCAGCAGCTGAACGGGCGCGTACACACGGAGATGTGCTGGTATTGGCGGCCGGGCAGCCGTCCACGCCCGCGCCGCGCCCGGTGTTGCGGGCCACGAAGGCGGCGATGGACGCCGAGTTGCTCGGCTACACCGAGACTTTCGGCATTCTGTCGCTGCGCGAGGCGATCGCCGCGCATCACCGGAGTGTCTACGGCATCGAAGTGGACGCCGATGACGTCGTGGTGACCACCGGTTCCTCCGGCGCGTTCACCCTGATCTTCCTGGCGGCTTTCGATCTGGGCGACACCGTGGTGGTGGCCCGGCCCGGCTACCCGGCCTACCGCAACACCCTCACCGCGCTGGGCTGCCGGGTGGTGGAGCTCGATTGCGGTCCGGAGACCCGTTTCCAGCCGACCGTCGCCATGCTCGAGGCGCTGCCCGAGCCGCCGGCCGGCCTGATCGTGGCGAGCCCGGCCAATCCGACCGGCACCATGATCGATCCGAGCGAGCTGGCCGCGCTGGCCCGCTGGTGCGACGAGCACGGCACGCTGCTCATCTCCGACGAGATCTATCACGGCATCGCGTACGACACCGAGTCGCCGGGGGCCGAGCCGACGTCCTCGGCGTGGGAGACCTCGCGCGAATCCATTGTCATCGGCTCGGTCTCGAAGTATTTCTCCATGACCGGTTGGCGGCTGGGCTGGATGCTGGTGCCCGCGGGTCTGCGCCCGGCGTTGCAGCGGCTGGCCTCGAATATGACGGTGTGCCCGCCCGCTATCTCCCAGTACGCGGCGGTGCACGCGTTCGGCGCGGAGGCGAAAGCCGAATTGGACGGGCATGTCGCGCGGTACGCGGCGAATCGCCAGTTGCTGCTCTCGGGGCTGCCGAAACTCGGCATCACCGATCTCGCGCCCGCCGACGGCGCCTTCTACGCGTACGCCGATATCGCGCACCTGACCGATGATTCGATGCGCTGGTGCACCGAGGTGCTGGACGCGACCGGGGTGGCGCTGGCGCCGGGCATCGACTTCGACACTGTCAATGGGTCTCACACCGTGCGGTTCTCGTTCGCGGGCGCGAGTGCCGATATCGAGGAAGCACTGGACCGGTTGGAACGGTATCTCGCCTGATTCCCCAGTCGAATCGCCCAGGGAATTGGAATCACCACAGATCGCACAGATTCGGCACAGATGAACCGATGATGACTGGCACGATTGCACCGTGACCACTGCGACGACTCCGAAAGGCGAGAAGCGTCGCCAAGCGTTGGTATGTGCCGCCGCCGAGCTACTACTCGAGGGCGGCTTCGAGGCGGTGCGGCACCGCTCGGTAGCGACGCGGGCGGAGTTGCCGCTGGCTTCGACCACCTACTACTTCGAGTCCCTCGAGGATTTGATCGCGCGCGCGGTCGAATTCTCCGGCAATGCCGAATTGGAGGCCATGCGCCGCCGGGTCGGCGAGGTGACCCATCGCCGGCGCGGCGCGGAAGCCACGGTCGATCTGGTGCTGGACCTGTTGGTCGGCCCGGAGCACAACGACGACGATGCCCGCGGCCAGCTGATCGCCCGCTACGAACGAACCGTGGCCTCGGCCCGGCATCCCGAGCTACGCGAGGTCCAGTTCCGACTACGCGCCCAGCTCGACGAGCTATTGGCCGACGTCCTACGCCGCTCCGACCGCCTGGTCCGCCCCGAGCAAACCCGCAGACTCGTCGCGGTGGTGGACGGGGCCGTGGTGACCGCCCTCGGCGAGCCCGACCCCCAACCCCGCCGCATGGCCCGCGGCGCCCTGCTGGAAGTGATAGACGTCGTCGCCCCGCCCGCCTAGCCGCGTGTCGGCAGCCCGCTCGCGAGTGCGACGCCATCACCCGGAAGATGCACCCGCCCGAACGATTCGCACGCCGGTGGTTCGCGGCCGTCTCGTTCTGGACTGAGTGGAGCGGGGGAGCGAAGCGGAGGAGCGGAGGGAGGGAAGAACGAGACTTCGGGGCCGCGAACCCGCCCGTAGCGAAGCGGAGGGCAGATTAGACACAGCCCCGCGAACCCGCCGGAGCGAAGTGCAGGCAAAATAGACTCCGTGACCTTTGTGCCGAACGTTCTTGCTACCCGTTACGCCTCTCCGCAGCTCGTGCAGCTGTGGTCGCCCGAGTACAAGATCGTGCTCGAGCGCAAGCTGTGGCTCGAGGTGCTGCGCGCCCAGGCCGAACTGGGCGTGGACGTTCCGGACGGTGTCGTCGAGGATTACGAGCGGGTCATCGACCAGGTCGACCTGAAGTCCATCGCCGACCGTGAGCGCGTCACCCGGCACGACGTGAAGGCGCGGATCGAGGAGTTCAACGCCCTCGCCGGGCACGAGCACGTGCACAAGGGCATGACCTCGCGCGACCTCACCGAGAATGTCGAGCAGCTGCAGATCCGGCTCTCGCTCGAGCACGTGTACGCGCACGGCGTCGCGGTCGCCGCCCGGCTGGGTGAGCGGGCCGCGCAGTACCAGTCGCTGGTCATGGCCGGTCGTTCGCACAACGTGGCCGCGCAGGCCACCACCCTGGGCAAGCGGTTCGCCTCGGCCGCCGACGAGGTGCTCATCGCGCTGACCCGGATCCAGGAACTCCTCGACCGGTACCCGCTGCGCGGTATCAAGGGCCCGATGGGCACCGCGCAGGACATGCTGGACCTGTTCGACGGCGATGCCGCCAAGCTGGCGCAGCTGGAGCAGAAGGTCGCCACCCACCTCGGTTTCAAGAACGTGCTCACCAGCGTCGGCCAGGTGTACCCGCGCTCGCTGGACCACGACGTGGTCTCGGCGCTGGTGCAGATCGGCGCGGGCCCTTCGTCTTTCGCGCACACCATTCGCCTGATGGCCGGCAACGAGCTCGTCACCGAGGGCTTCCAGAAGGGGCAGGTCGGTTCCTCGGCCATGCCGCACAAGATGAACTCGCGCTCGGCCGAGCGCGTCAACGGCCTGCAGGTGATCCTGCGCGGCTACGGGTCCATGGCCGCCGAGCTCGCGGGCGCGCAGTGGAACGAGGGCGACGTGTTCTGCTCGGTGGTGCGCCGCGTCGCGCTGCCGGACGCCTTCTTCGCCGTCGACGGCATGATGGAGACCTTCCTGACCATCCTGGCCGAATTCGGCGCGTACCCCGCGGTCATCGATCGCGAGCTCGAGCGCTACCTGCCGTTCCTGGCCACCACCCGCCTGCTGATCGCCGCGGTCCGGGCCGGGGTCGGCCGGGAGACCGCGCACGAGGTCATCAAGGAGCACGCCGTCGCGGTGGCCCTGGACATGCGCGAGCAGGGCCGCGAGCCCGATCTGCTGGATCGCCTGGCCGCCGACGACCGCATGCCGCTGGACCGCGCCGGCCTCGACGCTGCCCTCGCCGACCGCTCGGCGTTCATCGGCGCGGCCGAGGCGCAGACCGCGGCGGTCATCGCCCAGGTCGAGAAGCTGGTCGCGGACAATCCGGAGGCGGCGCGGTACACGCCCGGCGCGATCCTCTAGAGCGAGCGCTGTCGCGGCCCGGTTCCCTGGGAACCGGGCCGCGTCGTATCCGCGGGGTGGCCGGGCCGGCGGCGAAGGCGGCCGCCCGATCAGTCGAGGTTCTCGTATTCGGTAGTGCCCGAGCATGTCTCGTGTCAGCCTCGCCGACAAGCGGTGCGGCGCGAGCCCGACCGGCGCGTATGGCACGCTCCCAGCATGGATCCGTACACGATTTTCGCCGACATCGTCGCCGGTCGCGCACCCTCGAGCAAGGTCTACGAGGACTCGGATGTGGTGGCGTTCATGGACATTCGCCCCTTCACCCCCGGGCACCTGCTGGTCATTCCGAAGGTCCCCGCGCGCAGTCTGGCCGAGTTGGACCCGGAGGTCGGCGGCAAGCTGTTCCGGGTGGGGCAGCAGCTGGCCGCGGCGCTGCGCGAATCCGAGGTGGGCGCGGACGGGGTGAACTTCTTCCTGGCCGACGGCGTGACCGCGGGACAGGAGGTTTTCCACGTCCACCTGCATGTGATTCCCCGCACCCCCGGTGACGGCTTCGGGCTGCGCGGGCGACCCACCTCGCCGCCGCGGGCGGACCTGGATTACCTGGCCGGATCCATCCGCGGGGCAGTACAGCGAAACGCTGACATTTAATAGCTGAATCGCATTACCATATGTGAGCTACGCGGTTTGCCAGGGACACGCGGAATCATGATTATTCCTCGCTATGCCCATCACTCGAGTTACGTTGGATAGCGCTTGTGATGGGCTGATGGAGGTGGGGCCATGCGTCGAAGAACCGTCGCCGCGGCAATTCTTACGGTTGCCTGCGGTTTGCTGAGTCCGGTTGCCATATCGCCGCCAGCGGCGAACGCGGCCCAGGTCGTCCGGGTGGACGAGCTGAATTCCACCCGCTCGGCCCTGTTCATCGATTCGCCCGCCATGGGCCGCGTCATTCAGGTGCAGGTATTGCATCCGGCCGGTGGCGGTTCCCGCGGCAGTTACTACCTGCTAGACGGTCTCGACCCCGGCGCGACCCAGTCCACCTGGACCCAGGCCACCGACGCCGAACCCTTCTTCCGCGGCAAGAACGTCAACGTGGTGCTGCCGATGGGCGGCCAGGCCAGCTACTACACCGACTGGATCAGCGATGATCCCCGCTTCGGCCGGTATCGCTGGGAAACCTTTCTGACGCAGGAACTTCCGCCGATCGTCGACGACTACTTCAGTGGCAACGGCGTGAACGCCATCGGCGGGCTCTCGATGGGCGGCAACGCCGCCTTCACCCTCGCGGTGCGTCATCCCGAGATGTACACCGCCGTAGCCGGTTACAGCGCCTGCCCGGACACCACGATCGCGCAGGGGGCCACCATGTTCTCCATCGCCAATCGCGGTGGCAATCCGCTCAATATGTGGGGTCCGCCCGGCGATCCCGCCTGGGCGGAACACAATCCGGCGCTGCTCGCCGAGCGCCTGCGCGGCAAGACGATCTTCCTGTCCACCGGCACCGGTATCCCGGGCCCGCACGAGCTGGAGATCAAGCCGCAGCTGCCGGAGAACCTGTTCTTCGGCGGTCCCATCGAGGTCGGGGTGAACGCCTGTGTGAGTGCGTTCGCGTCCCGGCTGGCGCAGTTGAACATTCCCGCGCGGGTGGATTACAGCCCGGTGGGCACGCATTCGTGGTCGTACTGGCAGGACACCTTGCACGCGTCCTGGCCGACCATCGGCGGTGCGCTGGGAGCCTAGGCTCCCAGCGGCCGCGAATCGGGACGAATCAGGCGGTGGGACGGTTGAATTCGCCGTCCTTGGCCCCGGCCACGAAGGCTTTCCACTCGCCCGGGGTGAAGATCAGCACCGGTCCGTCCGGATTGCGAGAATCGCGCAGACCGATGTTTCCGCTTGCCAGGAAGGCGATTTCGACGCCCTCGGTGCGATCGTCGCTGCGCCGCCATACGACGTCCGGCTCGATCTCGCGGTTCTTGGCTTCCACCTGCGGGGCCCCCTACCTGGCTGCGGGTACTGGTCGGTGATGTAGATCGCACTCATGATGCCAGTGTTTGCGGAGCTGTCGGATCGGATATTCCATTCTGTGTCCGCGAAAGGAGGTATGTGGTGCGTACGTCTTGGTCACACCAGCGCGCTGCCCCCATCTCCGACAGCTGTGATGTCGTCCCGGAACGGTTCACGGTGGAGATGGCACAGAGCATTCTGGGGATTCACCAATCCTGCCCCACCGATCAGTGCGCCCGCCGAAAATCGGCGGTCTTCTACCTCTACGAGCACCGCGAACTGCGCCGCTGACCCCGCCGGGACACCGGCTCAGCGGCGGGCCACCCGCACCACCACGGCCAGCAACACCCCCACGGTCACCAGCAGCCCGGCCGCCAGCGCGGCCGAACCGGCGGGGAATCCCAGGAATTCGAGCGTTTCGGTGCGGTGTACGACCCGCCGGTAGTCCTTGTCCTCGGTGGCGGTGAGCGTGAAGTCCGAGGTGATCTCGGCAGGCTTCGGTATGACGACCGACAGTTCGGTCAGGTAGTCGCGGCCGTTCGCGGCGAGTTCCCGCAGCGCCGGGTCGTCGAGTTCGGTGACCCGCCCGGCGAATTCGACGTTCACCTGCTGTTTTCCACGATCCGGATCCGAGCGCTGGACCCGGTGCTCACCCAACACGTAGAGCCGCACGGTCTGGGCGCTCGTCGCGGCGGACGACATGCGCATGGGGTAGACGAGCCGGTCGGCGGGGAAACTCAGCCGTACCGGATCCAGGTCCCCGCTCAGCGTGGCGGTCCCGGTGAGCCGCATGGCCACGAACGACCAGCCCTCGGCCAGGTACGGGGCCATGGTCGCGACGACCTCGGCCCGCATCACATACCCGTTCTCGTCCAGCCACGCCTGGATGCCGGAGACGTCGCCCCCGGTGAGGGTGGTCGCCTCCAGCGGACCCAGTTGCACCCGGTCCAGCACCGTCGGCGCGGCCCGTCCCGGCGCGCCGCCCATCGAGCCGTCTGCGGTCTCCTCGAACCAGCGGTGTTTCGTCACCACCTCCGGCGCGGTGCGTTCGCGCAGCTCGGTGAACACCGCGGCGTCGGCCGCGGTGACGGTGGCCGGTGCGGGCGTGGGCACGATGAGCGCCGCGTGATCTCCGCCGCTCTGCAGTGCCAGTTGCATCACGATGGTTTCGGTCGTGCCGTCCCAGCCCAGCAGGGCGACCTCGTTGCCCACCGTCGCGGTCGCGCCGGCGGGTGCGGCCACCCCGCCGCAGGCGCAGGCGGAAGCCGGTGCGGCCAAGCCGATTCCGCCCGCGGTCACGATCATCGCCGCCACCGCGACCAGGCGCGCGGCCTTACTCGAGAACATGGCGGGGAGCCTAGTCAGGGGACCTTGCGGTTTCCTTGGACTCGAATGCGGGAGCGGGTGATGCGGGTCGGCGGTGGGGTGCGGGGGTGCACCACTAACGTGGACGCATGGCTTTGGACAGCAGCGACAGCGCGACCTCGAATCCCGGCGCGGCGGTGACCGCGCCGATCGCCAAGCGGGTCCCGACCCAGCGCGAGCACCACGGTGACGTGTTCATCGACGAGTACGAGTGGCTGCGGGACAAGGACAATCCCGAGGTCATCGAGTACCTGAAGGCCGAGAACGCCTACACCGACGCACAGACCGCGCATCTGGCGCCGTTGCGCGAGAAGATCTTCGCGGAGGTCAAGGCGCGCACGCAGGAGACCGACCTGTCGCTGCCGAGCCGCAAGGGCGAGTTCTGGTACTACTCGCGGACCTTCGAGGGCAAGCAGTACGCCGTGTCCTGCCGCTGCCCCATCGCGGGCCCGGACGACTGGACGCCGCCCGAGCTCGAGGTCGGCGTCGAGATCCCGGGCGAGCAGGTTCTGCTGGATCTGAACGAGCTGGCCGAGGGCCACGACTACTTCTCGCTGGGTGCGCACTCGGTGAATCACGCCGGTGATCTGCTGGCCTTCAGCACCGACTTCGAGGGCGACGAGCGGTACACGCTGCGGTTCAAGAACCTCGGGACCGGGGAAATCCTGCCCGACGAGATTCCCGGGACCGCGGGCGGCGCGACCTGGTCGGTCGACGGCACGCACGTGTTCTACGTGACCGTCGACGAGTCGTGGCGGCCGGACAGCGTGTGGCGGCACCGGCTCGGCACCGGCAAGGACGACGACGTCAAGGTGTACTTCGAGGCGGATCAGCGCTTCGGGGTCGGGGTCGGCAGCACCCGCTCCAAGAAGTTCCTGGTGATCGGCGTCGATTCCAAGCTGACCAGCGAGATGCTGATCCTGGAGTCGGACAACCCCGCGGGCGAGTTCCGGGTGCTGCTGCCGCGCCGCGAGGGCGTCTCCTACGCGGCCGAGCACGCGATCATCGGCGGTCAGGACAAGGCGCTGATCCTGCACAACGACGTGGTCGACGGGGTGAAGTCGGAGAACTTCCTGCTCGCCATCGCGCCGTGGGACGACCCGGAGAACCAGACGATCCTGATTCCGCACCGCAAGGAAGTTCGGCTCGAGGATGTCGACGCCTTCTCCGACAAGCTGGTGCTGAGCTACCGCCGCGAGGCGCTGCCGCGAGTCGCGGTGTGGCCGTTGACATCCGAGGGCGGCTTCGGCGAACTGACCGAGGTCGACTTCGGGCTGACGCTGTCCGCCTCGGGCCTGAGCGTCAACTCCGAATGGGAGACCCCGACCCTGCGGATGGGTGTGCAGTCCTTCATCACCCCCGCCCAGGTCTTCGACTACGTGCCCGGCACCGGCGAGCTGATCCTGCGCAAGGAACAGAAGGTGCTGGGCCACTACGATCCGGCCGAGTACGAGCAGCGCCGGGAATGGGCGGTCGCACAGGACGGCACCCGCGTGCCGATCTCGATCGTGCAGCGCAAGGACGTCCCGGCGGGCCCGAAACCGTTGCTGCTCTACGGCTACGGCTCCTACGAGTCCAGCATCGACGCGTACCTGTCGGTGGCGCGGCTCTCGCTGCTCGATCGCGGCATGGTGTTCGCGGTCGCGCACGTGCGTGGCGGCGGCGAGATGGGCCGGCTCTGGTACGACAACGGCAAGATGCTCACCAAGAAGAACACCTTCACCGACTTCGTCTCCTGCGCACGGCATCTCATCGATTCCGGGCTGACCGCGCCGGACCGGCTGATCGCCGACGGCGGCAGCGCGGGCGGGCTGCTCATGGGCGCGGTCGCGAACCTCGCGCCGGAGCTGTTCAAGGGCATCCTCACCAACGTGCCGTTCGTCGATCCGCTGACCTCGATGCTGGACGCCTCGCTCCCGCTGACGGCCGCGGAATGGGAGGAGTGGGGAAACCCCTTGGACGACAAGGAGGTCTACGCCTACATGAAGTCCTACTCCCCGTACGAGAACGTCGAGGCCAAGGACTACCCGGCGATCCTGGCCATGACCGGTCTGAACGACACCCGCGTGCTGTACGTCGAGCCGGCCAAATGGGTGTCGGCCCTGCGGGCCACCAAGACCGGTGATTCGCAGCTGCTGCTCAAGACCGACATGACCTCCGGGCACGGCGGCCCCAGCGGCCGGTACGAGCAGTGGAAGGAAATCGCCTTCGAGTGGGCGTGGGTGCTGGACACCGTGGGGCTCGGCGAGGTCGAGCCGGCCGGTGCGGAGGCTGCCGCCGCGAGCTGATCCCGGTTCCGAACGGCGCGAAGGGGTTTGCGGATTTCGATCCGCAAACCCCTTCGGCTCTACCGAGATTCGATGCGTGGTTCCGGTATCCCGATGCCTGCGGGATTACCCCGCCCGGCCTCGAAGAGCAGATCCACGGCCTGGCGGCGCGCCGTGCGCCGAGCTTCTTTGAAGCCGGGCGGGTATCCCGACGCCGGCGGATAACCCCGCGACCGGGCCCGCGCGGTTCGTGTCGAGCCTCGGTGCTGTCGCTCGCCGCCGCTCCGCGGGCTGCATCCGGGACGGCCGCGTTACCTCACTTGCCTTTACCCTTTCCCGGCGTGGGCTTGCTGCCCGGCTTCGGCTTGGCAGCGGCCGTCTTCGACTTCGCCGCCGCCGACTTCGGTTTCGCGGCAGCCGGTTTCGCCGCTGCGGCCTTCGACTTCGCCGTGCCCCCGGACGATTCCGGCAGCACGTGCAGCGCGGGTGTGCGTGGCAGCGGGACCGCGGCGTGGGCGCTGTGCGTGAAGCCGCCCGCCTCCGCGCTGGTCAGCGAGGTCGCCATGGGGTGCGCCCGGAGCTGGGTGAGGCAGCGGGCGACGTCGGCCAGCAGCAGATCGGCCATATCGACGGTGAAGCCGTGCCGGATGACCGCGCGCATGATGGTCTCGTCGCCGCGGTCGGCGGGCAGGGGATAGGCGGCGATCAGCCAGCCGCGCGAACGCAGCCGATCGGACAGGTCGTACAGGTTGAAGACCTGCTCGCCGCGCAGCCGCCAGCACACCGCGGTGATGCCGCGCAGCGGATCACCGTCGTGGATCAGCTGGAAGGGGCCGATGCGGTCCAGCCCGGCCGCGAGATGCCGTGCGACACCGTAGATCGACTCCTGCAACCGGGTGTAGCCGGTGCGGCCCAGGCGGATGAACTCGTAGTACTGGGTGATGACCTGACCGCCGGGGCGGGAGAAGTTCAGGTTGAAGGTGGCCATGCTGCCGCCGAGGTAGTCGACGTTGAAGATGAGTTCCTTGGGCAGATCCGCAGGGGTGCGCCACATGGCCCAGCCCGCGCCCAGCGGCGCGAGTCCCGTCTTGTGGCCCGAGGCGTTGATGGACCGCACGCGCGGCAACCGGAAGTCCCACACCAGATCCGGTGCGGCGAAGGGCGCGAGGAAGCCGCCGCTGGCCGCGTCCACGTGCAGCGGGATGTCCAGGCCGGTCTTGCGCTCCAGCGCGTCCAGGGCCTTGCTGATGCCGGCGACGTCCTCGAACAGTCCGGTGAAGGTCTGCCCGAACGTGGCGACGACCATGATGGTGTTCTCGTCGCAGAAGGCCGCCACGTCCTCGGGATGCATGGTGAGCCGGTCGCCGCGCAGCGGGATCTGGCGGATCTCCACGTCGAAGTAGCGGGCGAACTTCTCCCAGCACACCTGGACCGGGCCGCACACGAAATTGGGGGTGCCGGTGCCGCCGCGTTTGCGCCAGCGGGTCTTGGCGGCGAGGCCGCCGAGCATGGCGGCTTCGCTGGAGCCGGTGGTGGAGGTGCCGAGGGTGGCGGCCGGGTCGGGTGCGTGCCACAGGTCGGCGATCATCCGCACGCAGCGCTTCTCGAGTTCGGCGGTCTGCGGGTACTCGTCCTTGTCGACGATGTTCTTGTCGAGGGACTCGTCCATCAGTCGTCTGGCCTGGTCGTCGATCCAGGTGGTGCAGAAGGTGGCCAGGTTCATCCGCGAGACGCCGTCGAGCAGCAGTTCGCCGTGCACGACCTCGTAGGCGACCTGCGCGGCCATTTCCCGGTCCGGGAATCCGTGTTTGGGCGCGGTTCTGCTCAGCCCCGGCAGCGCGAACAGATCGTCGGGTTCCGGTGTGCCGCTCATTCGACCTCCAGTTTTCGCGTGAAACTGCTGGTTTTCCTCGACTGCCGAATGCTCATCGCCCACTGCGAAATTCGTTGTGGAATGTCCCGTTTCGCCGTCAAGTGATGGTTGCTGAACGATTACTATTCAGCGCTATGGACTATGAGAATGTCATAGAACAGGTGCTGTCGGTGACAGCGCCACACGTCGGGGAGGGTGCGGTCCCGGACTACATTCCCGGGCTGGCCTCGGTCGATCCCCGGCAGTTCGCGATCAGCGTGGCGACGGTCGACGGCCGGGAGTTCCACGGCGGCGACCATGCCGTTCCCTTTGCTATCGAAAGTATTTCCAAGGTCTTCGCTTTGGCGCTGGTGCTCGCGCGCAAGAACACCGGCATCTGGAAGCGGGTGCGGCGTGAGCCCTCCGGGATGCCGTTCAACGATCTGATCGAGCTGGAACTGGAGCGGGGTCTCCCGCGCAATCCGTATATCGACCCCGGCGCCATTGTGGTAGCGGATCAATTGCTCGCCGATACCGGCGATGGGTTGGCCGCGCTGCGGGAACTGCTGCGCGCCGAGACCGGGAACACGACGCTCGAAGTCGACAGCGTCATCGCCGAATCCGAACTCGGCGCCGGGGATCGCAATCGGGCCATGGGCTATCTGATGGCCAGTTTCGGCAACATGCGGTGCCGGGTGGACGAGGCGCTGGATCACTACTTCCGGCAGTGCTCGTTCACGCTCACCTGTGCCGAGCTGGCGCGGGCGGGCCTGCTCGTGGCCCGGCACGGGGTGCGCGCGGACGGCAGCCGGCTGCTCGACCCCGAACCCGCCCGGCACATCACCGCGCTCATGGCGACCTGCGGAACCTATGACGCGGCAGGGGAATTCGCGTACGAGGTCGGGCTGCCGTGCAAGAGCGGGGTGGGCGGGGGGATTCTGGCGGTGGTGCCGGAGGTGTGTTCGGTGGCGGTGTGGGGGCCGGGGCTGGACGCGAAGGGGAATTCGGTGACGGGCGGGATCGCGCTGCGGGAGTTCGCGACGGCGTCCAAGCTCTCGGTGTTCTGAGCCGTGTTCTGAGCCCGGCGTCCGGACCCGCCGGGCGCGCGGATGCGGCGGTCGGCGCGCGGATGGACGAAAATGCCGGGATGACCGACGATTCCCGTACCGCCGCCCTGCGCGCGGCGGCCCGCGGCCTGATGCCGCGGGCGAAAAACGATCTGACCGAGCTCGTTTCGTTCCGGTCCGTCTACGACGCGCGGCAGTTCCCCGTCGAGGAATGCGAACGGGCTGCGCGGTGGGTCGCGGACGCCTTCGCCGCCGAGGGGCTCACCGATGTGGGCCTGCACGAAACCCCCGACGGCAGTAAGGCCGTCATCGCCCGCTACCCGGCGCCGGCCGGTGCGCCGACGGTGCTGCTGTACTGCCACTACGACGTGCAGCCGCCGGTCGACGAGGCCGCCTGGGATACCCCGGTCTGGGAGCTGACCGACCGCGACGGTCGCTGGTACGGCCGCGGCAGCGCCGACTGCAAGGGCAACATCGTCATGCTGCTGACCGCGCTGCGCGCCCTGCGCGAGGTGCACGGCGACGGGTACCCCGTGGGCCTGATCCTGGTGTCGGAGGGTTCCGAGGAACAGGGCACCGGCGGCCTGGAGGAGTTCGTCCCCGGCAACGCCGACCTCCTGCGCGCCGACACCCTGTTGATCTGCGACTGCGGCAATTTCGCGGTGGGCGTGCCGACCCTGACCGAAACCCTGCGCGGGAACGTGAATCTCGTGCTCACCGTCGAAACCCTGGCGAGCTCCATGCATTCCGGGATGTTCGGCGGCGCGGCCCCCGACGCCCTGGCCGCCCTGATCCACCTGCTGTCGACCCTGCGCGACGCCGACGGCAACACCACCGTCGCGGGCCTGGCCAACGATCAGACCTGGGACGGGGTCCAGTACCCGGACGCCCAGTTCCGTTCGGACGCGGGCGTTCTCGACGGCGTCGACATCGTGGGCTCGGGCACCGTCTCCGACATGCTCTGGGCCCGCCCCGCCCTGACCGTCCTCGGCATGGACGTCCCGCCCGTGGTGGGCTCCGCAGCGGCGGTCCAGGCGAAGGCCGCGGCCCGGGTCAACCTCCGCATCCCCCCGGGCACGGATCCGGAGTCCGCCCTGAAGGCGCTGACCGCCCATTTGGAAGCCAACGTCCCCTGGCACGCCAAACTCACGATCACCCCGGAAGCGACGGGCGCTCCGTTCCGCTCGGCCGCCGGCGGCCCCGCCCGCACGGCCCTGGAATCAGCCTTGGCCGTGGCCTACGACCGCCCGTCGACAACCCAGGGCCAGGGCGGCTCGATCCCCCTATGCAACGTCTTCGCCGCCACCTATCCCGACTCCGAGATCCTCCTGCTTGGCGTGGAGGAGCCGACCTGCCTGATCCACGCCCCCAACGAGAGTGTCGACCCGTCGGAGATAGAGAACCTGGCCCTGTCGGTGGCCCTGTTCCTGTCCTCCTACGCCTGAGCCCGACTACAGCGAGGCCAGCAGGGGCTTGGCGAACATCGCGACCACCAGCGCGAGGATGGAGCACAGCACCGCGTATTTCGCGGGCTCCTCCTTGCGTCGGTGGCCGAACCCGGCGATGTAGAGCGCGGGAATCCACAGCAGCGGGACCGACACCACCGCGGCGGCGCTGAGGAGGAACGACAGCGCGGACAGCAACGGCAACGGAGTTCGCTTCGGTCGGTCGGCTGTCAGGTCGTCCGGGTCGAACGGCAAATCCTCGCGCACAAACGCCACGCGGCCACCTTATCCACAGTCATCCACCGACTCCTGTGGATTTAGTTGCTGCCATGGGTATTACCGCAACTCCATACCGAAGACGAGCCGGTCCTGGCCCGGGCCGCTGTAGTCCGGCACGAGTTCGGTACCGAACCCGAGGCTGCGGTGAAAGGCGATCGAGCCTGCATTGGCGGGGGAGGTAATGGCTTTGAGGCGAGCGGCGCCCTGTCGGCGGGCCGCGTCGGCGAACGCGGCGTAGAGGCGGCGGCCCAGGCCGGTGCCGCGGGCGTCGTCGCGGGTGGCGATCAAGTGCGCGTAGGCGGTGGCGGCGGGGGTCACGAAGCCGAGTACGTAGCCGTGTATTTCGTTGTCGCACACCGCGACCAAGCTGGTCTCGGGGAACTCGCGGACGAGGACCGGTAGGTGTTGGGCGCGGAGGTCCCGGTCGCCCCAGTACCGGGGTTGGTCTGCGAGCAGTTCGTGTAGGTCCTGAATGCTTGCGCGCCTGATCAGTTCAGTGGATGTCATCGGTGGTGGCCCGCTGTCGGCCAGTCTGTTCGGGCGGCGCGGGCGTGGCACGGCAGGGTCTGTGCGGCGGCGAAGTAGATCGGATCGGTAGCCGACCGGGCGGTGGGTGCGTGGATCGAGACCTTCGTGATGATCTCGCCGAGCGGGGCTTGCCGGCGCGCTGGGTGGGACATGGTGGGAATCGTATGCGGATCGCGGATGGGGAGCGTTTCGAAGTTGGTGCGGGCTTCGGAGATAGGCGGGCGCTGCGTCTCGAAACATTCAGGTGGGTGTGAGGGGATTGTTAATCGATGCCGAGTCTGAAAAGTGTTGTATCACAATCGAATTGAGCTATATCTGCTAGCTATTGAGGCGTAGAATGGAGGTATGAATTCGGGAGGGGAATCCACAGCCGCGCAGGGTGCACTCGCACTCGGTGCCGCGGCGGAAACCCTGCTCGAAGCACCCCTGTATTCGATGAGTGATGACGAGGTCATCGAACTCATGCAGGACATCGAAACCATCACACGCCAACTCGATGCCGCGAAACAACGACTCGTGCTCGAATGCGGCACACGGAACCTGCCCGCGCGGGCGGGAGTGAAGAGCCCGGTCCGGTTTCTGCAAGAGACACTGCGACTTTCCCACGGTGACGCCGCGGCACGGGTGCGGAATACCGAACTGCTGTCGGCGTTGTCGGAGGGTACGTTCGAGCGGCCGCCGGTGTTGCCGTTGGTCGCCCAAGCGCAGCGGGCCGGGGAGATCTCCCTCGACCACATTCGGGCTATTCACGAGGTGATCAAGCAGATCCCCGCCGGCGCGGACGCGGAAGCGAAAGACTTCGTCGAGCGGAACCTGACGGTGTACGCGCGCCAGGGGGATCCGGCGGGGATCACCACGCTCGGTGTTCGGGTGTTGTTGCACATCGATCCCGATGGGTCCTTGACCGAGCATCGGGATCAGCAGATGCGGCGGGGGTTCACGATCGGGCATCCACGTGCGGACGGGATGGCTCCGGTGTCGGGGTGGGTGACCCCGCAGTTCCAAGCGGTAGTCTCCCCGGTGCTCGAGAAGCTCGCCCGCCCCGGCATGTGCAACCCCGACGATCCCGAGAGCCCGTGGAGTGCTGCCGAACTCGGCATCGATACCGACGCTGACGACGGCACCGGAACCGACGGCACCGATTCCAGCGCGGAGGCCGCGGACACCGTCGATTCCTCGATGAGCACGGACGAGCAAGCCCGCGCCGCAGCCCGCGCCGCGCTGCGAGCAGCGGCCACACGCGATCACCGCACCGCCGCCCAACGCAATCATGACGCGGTGATCGCGTTCCTGCGCCCGGACATGGGACCGACCAGGCTCGGGAACCACCGTGGACTGCCGGTCTCGACCGTGATCACGATGAGCATCAACGACCTCGAACAGCGCACCGGCAAAGCGACCACCGCCACCGGCGGCACCCTTTCGATCCGGGACGCGGTCGAACTCGCCGCCAACGCCACTCCGTACCTGGTCATCATCGACGCCGACGGCCGACCACTGCACTTCGCACGCGGAGAACGCCTCGCCACCCCGGAACAGCGCCTGGCGCTCACCGCCGTCGAACGCGGCTGCACCCGCCCCGGATGTGATGCCCCAGCGACCCGCTCGGCCGTGCACCACATCAAGGAATGGGCCGATGGCGGCGAAACCGACATCGAGAACCTGACCTTCGCGTGCGATGCCTGCCATGCCCAGGTCAACTCTGGCCCGAACGGCTGGAAAACGATAGTCATGCCCGAAGATTCGGAGCATCCGGGCAAAACAGGGTGGATACCACCACCGCATATCGACCCGGCTCGCAGACCTCGGGTGAATTTCCGTCATCACCCGCAAGTGCGAGGTCCCTCGGGGATCCCGGGTATCCCGGCGCGGCGACTCTGCTAACACGCAGCGCGACGCCGAAAGTCCAAAGCCAAGAACAAGAAACGGCCATCGGTATTCACTCCAGTGGCCGACGTAGCCCCGAACCCACACGCACTCTTCGCGTTCCAGCGGGGTTCGGGAGAACAAGCACGAACAACGAGGCAGTGCTGGTCACTTCGCCTGCCGTACCCTACTTCGGCTCCCCAGCTGGGAGCCGACTCGCCCTCCCGGCCTGGCTGGATGGCCGTGGGAACCTTCTCGAGACTTACAAACACAAGATCCGTCATTGCTTGAATGCTGGTACTGCCTCTGGTGGTGATTGTGGTGAGCGGTAATCGATTCGAGGCGTGCTCGTACCCCCGCCGGTGGTCGATCACGTTTATCGGCCCGGTAGGGCTGGTACCGCCGTCGAGGCTCCCAACCGGCCCCGGCTGGTATTCCGTTATCCAGGCTGCTCTACCTCGGCAGGGCTGGAACCGCCGCCCTGCCTCTCCGACCGGTCCCCGCTGGTACTCGTCATCCAGGCTGCTGTTCCTGCGGTAGGCCACCCAACCGCAGCTGGACGCCCGAACTGCACAACGCTGGTTCTCGTTATCCAGTCGTCTCTCAACGCAACCAGGGCCCCACGCTCCGATTGTCCGAGACCAGGCCACGCATCCACGCCCCCCGATCAGCCAGGTACAGCCGAATCCGCAGCTAAGAATCGAACCCGCATTCCCCGGACTCAGCCCCGATCGAACCGCCCACTCCGCACAGCGGCGGTGAACACATCCCAAGCTCCCGCCTCGAACACAAGAACAGGACTCCCCGCCCCGAGCTTCGAATCACGCAGGGCGACGATGCCATCGAGGTGAGCGGCCTCCACACACTCGCCGCCGGAACTGCTGCTGTACGAGCTCTTGAACCAGTTGGCCGTGAACGGATCGATCATTGCGCGCCGTACTCCTTGGCTATCGACAGGATGAACTGCCTAGATGTGTCTCGATCCCACGCTATACGGGCAATCTCCGCGAAAGTGTCGCGATACCGCTGCACTTCGGTGGCGCGTTCCAAGTAGAGGTCGCCGGTGAGGCACTCGACGAAAACCACTGGCGGCTCGATCATTCCGGTGGCAGCGAGCTTCGGGAACTCCAGCAGCGTGAAGGATTCCACGAGTGATCCGCGATGCGCGGAGGCGGTGAAGGGCACGACTCGGATGGAGAGATTCGGGCGCTCCGACGCTGCTGCAAGACTGTTCAACTGATCTTCCATCACGCCGGGGCCGCCGACCTGGTCACGAAGTACGCACTCCCACAACAGTATGTCCATCGTGAAATCGGGGTCGTGCACGCGATTCTGTCGGCTGGAGTTCATCTCAACCCGCTTGTCCACTTGTGCACTAGGCATATTCGGAGATTCGGTCCATGCGATCGTCCTGCGATACGCCCGCGTCTGGAGCAAGCCGGGAACAAGTCGGTTGCGCCAGATCGACAGCTTCCGCGCGGCTTCCTCCAGTCCGAGTAGATGATCGAACCCGGTGTTCAGTTCGTCGGCGTAGGCACGCCACCAGCCGCCACCCGATTTCTGGGTGGCGCGGACCTCCTGCGCCAGTTCCAAGATGGCGCTTCGCTCGTCCGCGGTGGCTTCGTAGCCATCGCACAGAACGTTCATATAGAGATCCGAGACCTTGGTCGGCAGACCGTCTTCCAACCGCCCGATCGTTTGCGGTGAAACACCAATGAGCTTTCCGCCCTGGGATTGAAAGAGACCCTTCGCTTCTCGAAGTCGTTTCAGTTCTCGTCCCAATGCTCTTCGCGCGAGGGTGGATCCAGTCAACATCTCGTTAGCCTCACTATCGGATGTATCGAATTTTGGATGTCTCCGCCACGGGGCTGTGGAATCTGGGCGCGCCCGTGCGGGAATTATCGCACTTCTGCGGAGAGGAAGGAACTTTGGAGATTCCAAAACGTAGCTGCAAGCGTCTACTTGTGACTAGCTGATGGGCGGAAGCTGTGGACAGTCCATCGGGTTCGGTCGTCAACCGAGGGATGAACCATGGCTACCAGGCACGATCCGCCGGACTATCCGGTCATGAATCTTGATGTGGCAGTTGGTGGACAGCGAGCGCACGCCGTTTGCGACGCGGAAATATGCGCGGCCAAGAGATATTTCGATCGGCTCGTTCCCCGATTGCGGCGGGCAGCTGGAATGGCAGAGGGGGAATTGTGAACAGCTTCGTGTTTGTCGGATTGGTTGCGGTGTTCGCGGCGGTCCTGATCGCCTGTGGATATCTGTTCATGGGTGGGGATGATTGTGCGGCAGCGCATTACGCCGGGTTCGGCTCGATCACCGTTGCCGAGATCGGGCGGCGGCTGGCGGCCGAGTCGAGCGCCGATCGTGTTGGCGGGCAGGCGAATATGTGGCTCTCGGCGTGGTCGCACTCCGCGCCGGAGGGCGTACTGACCGCCGCGCAGGCGCATGACGTCATGCGCCTGCACCGCGAATGTCAGATGCGGGGCTGTGCGCGCAAGCGGGCTGCCTATTGGGCGCTGGTGGATGCGGGGCGGGTGCGGCCGGATGTGCGGGCCGAGCGGTGGGGGAGCGGCGGTTAGTTGGCCGGCCGGGGCTTCCGCGTCGCTGCACTCGGTGTGACTCTCACCCGCCGAGCTTGACAGTCACCGAATCGGCTCGGCAGGCAAAACCTTCACCGGTAGGCGGTTCTAGAACTCGGTCTGGTCCTCCGGCTCGATCAGTTTGAATTCCGTTCCGGCGGGGCCCATTTCGCTGAGGCGGCCCATGTAGATGCCCTGTGCCGCCGGTTCGATGATTCCGTAGTGGATCGGGAAGGCCGTCCGGGGATTCACCGCGCGCAGGTAGTCCACCGCCTCGCTGATCCGCATCCACGGGGCGGCCGCCGGGATAGCCAGCACGCCCACCGGCACCGGGGGCACCCAGAGCGAATCGCCGGGATGCACCAGCTGCGCGGGATCGTCGGGGGTGCCCAGTTGGAACACCGTGTTGTCGATGACCGGGATCTCCGGGTGGATCACCGCGTGCCGTCCACCGCCGCCGGTGACCTGTACCTCGCCGACCTTCAGGACGTTCCCCGCGTGCACCGCCTCCCACGGCTCCCCGCGCTGCTGCGCGGTCTGCGGATCCGAGAGCAGGCGCGCCTGGGGATTGGCGTCGATCAGCGCCTCGATCCGGGCCGGGTCGATGTGATCGGGATGCTGATGCGTGATCGCAATGGCGTCCAGCCCGGTGATGCCTTCGAACCCGTGCGAGAGATTGCCGGGGTCGAACAGGATCTTCGCGCCGTTCAGCTCCACCAGAATGCAAGAGTGTCCGAAATGGGCAATGTGCATGGATGGAACGGTAGTCCGCCCGGGACGGCCTGCGCCATGCGACGCGATCCCTTCCGCACACCACCCCGGGTGCACCAGCATCGGAACCCGCCCCCGCGCCCGCCGAGATGCGCGCCTCCCGCCCGCTGTGGCGCGCGCCACGTGCGGTCCACCCGGCGGTGAGTGCCCAGCCCCCGCCAACTACCCTGGTCAGCGAAACCCCCGCTCGGTCGCCCGGTGCTCAGCACTGCGCTCCGGGCCCGCCCCACCAGCTGAGGAGCAACGCGTGGCACGTGTCGTGGTCGAGGTGATGCCGAAGGCCGAGATCCTGGATCCGCAGGGTCAGGCGATTGTCGGCGCGCTGGGGCGCCTGGGACACCCGGGAATCTCGGAAGTGCGGCAGGGCAAGCGATTCGAACTCGATGTGGCTGACGATGTGAGCGACAGCGAGCTCGAGCAGATCGCCGAATCGCTGCTCGCCAACACCGTCATCGAGGACTGGAAGGTCGTCCGGCTGTGACCGCTCGCATCGGTGTCATCACCTTCCCGGGCACCCTGGACGATGTGGACGCCGCTCGCGCGGCCAAGCTCGCCGGGGCCGAGGCCGTCAGCCTCTGGCACGGCGACGCCGATCTGAAGGGCGTCGACGCGGTCATCGTGCCCGGCGGCTTCTCCTACGGCGACTACCTGCGCACCGGCGCCATCGCCCGGTTCGCGCCGGTCATGGAAGAGGTCATCAAGGCCGCCGGACAGGGCCTGCCGGTGCTCGGCATCTGCAACGGTTTCCAGATCCTGTGCGAGGCCGGCCTGCTGCCGGGCGTGCTGACCCGCAACGAGGGCCTGCACTTCATCTGCCGCGATGAATGGCTGACCGTGGAATCCGCGGACACCGCGTGGACTTCCCGCTACGAGCCGGGCGCGCAGATCCTGATTCCGCTCAAGTCCGGTGAGGGCCGCTACCAGGCGTCCGCCGCCGTGCTCGACGAACTCGAGGGTGAAGGCCGCGTCGTGTTCCGCTACTCCAGCGACAATCCGAACGGTTCGCAGCGCGGCATCGCGGGCATCAGCTCGGCCAACGGTCGCATCGTGGGGCTCATGCCGCACCCCGAGCATTCCACCGAGGCGCTGACCGGTCCGTCCGATGACGGTCTGGGCATGTTCCTCTCGGTGCTGGACGCGCTCGTCAAGGCGTAATCCACCGCGCGGCACAAAACTTCGGAGAGCCCGTATCGCCCGGCGATACGGGCTCTTCGCCGTCCAGGTGCAACACGACGGGTCTTTTTGTACAGACACCGTTTTCGGGGTTAAACGGATAATTCGGACATAGTTTCTCGGGAACGGCATTGCGCGCCGAAGCACCATTCCCGAACGCTGTTCTCCGAATCCCGCAATACCGAACGGTTCAGGCGCAGATTCGGTCGAGAATCTCGAAGCGCACGCCTTCGGCGCGTGCGATATACCCCGGCAGCACCACTTGATTACCGTCGAAACCAATACGCCCCGAAGGGGTTTCGAGCACCGCCCCCTCGACGGCCGCGTGCAGTCGCCGCACGTCCAGGGAACCGGCCGCGGTCACCATGGCGGCCAGGGTGCGAATCGCCTCGTACTCGGTGTTGCTGAAGTTGGTGAGCGCGGGCGCGAACTCCCCGTGCAGTCGCCGGTACCCTGCCAGGCGCTCGCGCCCGCCCGGCCCGTTGACGAAGAAACTGGACGGAACGTAGAGGTTCCGGTTGGCGTGCCGTCCGCCCGCGAGCAGCACGTTGTCGTCCACCGCGGGACTCACCCGCAACAGTCGCAGATCGCGCCCGGTGCGCGCGAATTGCCGGTTGAAGCGCGCCACATCCGCTCCGACCAGCAGCACGATGACACCGTCCACTCGATCCAGCACCGGATCGGTCAGGAAGTCCTCGAAATCGCGGGTGCCCAACGGCACGAACATCTCCAGCGGCACCGTGCGCTCGAGCGCCGCCGCTCCGCGCTCGCCCAGCTCGGCGCGTACCGCGTCGGCCGTGCGCCGCGGCCACACGTAGTCGTTGCCGATGATCGCCCAGCGCCGCGCGCCGAGTTCGCGCCGCAACCAGCGCAGCGCGGGCAGGATCTGCCGGCCCGGATCGGAGCCGACCATGAACAGCCCCGGCGGTGGATCGCGGTCCGTGCCCTCGTGATCGGTGGCGAACAGGTACGGCACGCGCCCGGCGGTCACCCTGGCCACCGCCGTGCGCACCGCCGAGGTGTGCCAGCCCGTCACCGCGTGCACCATTCCGGTGGCCAGCAGTGCGGAAACCTCGCGCGCCACTTCCTGCGGTTCGCGGCCGCCGTCGATGTGCGTGGCGCGCAATTCCCGGCCGAGAATTCCTGCCCCACTGTTGATTTCTTGCACCGCCAGGGAAATGGCGGCCTCGCACGAGGGCGCGAAGATACCTCCGGGTCCCTGCTGCGGCACTATGTTCAGGATCTCGATACAGTTCTCGGGGCTCCCGCAGAACGAGGTCATCGGATACCCTTCCCCTCGTTCAGTGAATTTGACGGGCGGGAATTATGGCGACAATTCTAGGTGGCATTTCCACACTGCACGGCACGCTGCGTGCAGCGGAGCGCAGTTGGCTTCGTCACCTCGACGCCGCACTGTGTGCCAGGCGGCTCACCGCCGATCAATGGTGCATGCTGACCAACCTCTCCAGTGACTCCGGCATCACCATGAGCGAACTGGCCGCCCGCACGCAACTTCCGCCGTCCTCGGCCACCCGGCACGCCGATCATCTGGCCGAGCGCGGGCTCATCTTCCGCGTCGCCGCCGCCGATGACCGCCGCCGCATTCTGATCGGCCTGAGCCGGCGCGGGGTCGAACTGGTGGAAGAGGTGCGCGTGGAGGAGGAGCACGCCGAGGGCGCGCTGCGCCGGCACCTGGGTGGTGAGGACTACCTCGAGCTGGTGCGCCTGCTGGAGCGGGTCGCCGAGGTCTCGCAACCGCTCTAGCGAAAACGGTTCGCGAAATCCGGTAATTCACAGCCGAATCCGTTCGCCACACCGTGCGGGCGTGTCGATACCCCGTCCGTGGGCGGAAACTGAACCGATAATGCTTAGGATCGCAGGCATGCCCGTTGCCGAGACCACCGCGACCGCCGCCGGACTGTGCGAATTCATCGACGCCTCCCCGTCGCCGTTTCATGTGTGCCGCACCGTCGCCGCAGAACTCGATGATCACGGCTTCACCCAGCTCTCGGAATCGGCGCCCTGGCCCTCCAGCAGTTCGGGCCGTTTCTATGTGGTGCGCAGTGGCTCCCTGGTCGCCTGGGCCGACGGCGGATCGGGCGCGCCCAGCGGATTCCGCAGCGGACAGGCCACGCCCTTCCGCGTCGTCGGCGCCCACACCGACAGCCCCAACCTGCGCGTCAAACAGCATCCCGACACCGCGGTCGCGGGCTGGCAGATGGTCGGACTCGAACCGTACGGCGGGGCCTGGCTCAATTCCTGGCTCGACCGCGATCTCGGCATTTCCGGCCGGCTCTCCATTCGCGACGGAAACACGGTGCGCGAGAGGCTGATTCGCATCGACGAGCCCATCATGCGGGTGCCGCAGCTGGCCATCCACCTGTCCGAGGACCGGCGCGGAGTCACCCTGGACCCGCAGCGGCACGTGAACGCGGTGTGGGGCATCGGCGGCGAACCCCGCTCGTTCCTGGCCTTCATCGCCGAACGCTCCGGCATCGACGCGAGCGCGGTGCTGGGCTGGGAACTCATGACCCACGATCTGGTGCCGTCCAAGCTCATCGGCCGGGATCTGGATCTGGTCAGCGCGCCGCGCCTGGACAATCAGGGCACCTGCTACGCCGGGCTGCGCGCGTTCCTGGCCGCGGTGGATCAGCCCGGCGCGTCGGTGCCGGTGCTGGCCATGTTCGACCACGAGGAGGTCGGCAGCCAATCCGATCGCGGCGCGCAATCCGGGCTGCTGCCCACGGTGCTCGAACGCATCGTGCTCACCCGCGGCGGCGGGCGCGCGGAATACCTGGCCGCCATCGCCGGATCGGTCTGCGCTTCCGGCGACATGGCGCACGCGACCCACCCGAACTATCCGGATCGGCACGAACCCATGCACCGCATCGAGGTGAACGGCGGGCCGGTGCTCAAGGTCAATCAGAATCTGCGCTACGCCACCGACGCCGAGGGCGCGGGCGCGTTCGCGCTGGCCTGCGCCCAGGCCGACGTGCCGCTGCAGCGCTACGTGCACCGCGCCGATCTGCCCTGCGGCTCCACGATCGGTCCCATGACGGCAGCGCGCACCGGCATGCCGACCGTGGACGTGGGCGCGGCCCAGCTGGCCATGCACTCCGCCCGCGAAATGATGGGCGCGGCCGACGTGCCCGCCTACGCGGCCGCGCTCGCGGCGTTCCTCACGCCGGAAGCACAGAAGTAGCCCGATCCCGGGCGGACCACACGGAATGCCTCGCGCGGGCGGAGTGAACGGACTGCGGCCCACCTCGATTCGAGGTGGGCCGCAGTGGCGTGTGGATGCGGGGACCCGGCCGGCTCTCAGGCCGCCGCGGTCACGGCGGGCTCCGGCTCCGCGGCCCGGGGGACCGGCCGGTACCGCACCGCCGCCACCACGAAGATCGCCAGCGTCAGCAGTACATAGCTGCTGCCCAGGATCTGCTCCCACCACGACCAGGTCAGCTCGATCCCGTGGTCGAAGGGCAGCAGCCACTGCGGCTGCACCGTGAACGCGACGATCGCGAGCACGAATGCCAGCAGGAACAGCGGATCGCGCCGCCCGCGCAGAATCGCGTTGGCGGCGATCAGCAGCGCGGGGGCGGCCCACACCCAGTGATGCGACCACGACACCGGCGAAATCAGCAGCACCATACCGGCGTTCACCATGAGGGCGGCCGCGTTCGCGCCGACGCTGAACAACCGGCGCATGAGGATGATCGCCAGCACCACGGTCAGCACCGACAGCGAGAGCCAGACGATGTTGGCGATCCCGTCGGATACTCCCAGCCGGAAGGCGAAACCCTTGAGCGACTGATTGCCCGCGAATTCGGGCTGCCCGATGCGCGAGGTGTCGAACAGGGTGGTGAACCAGTACGTCACCGAATCATGGGGCACCACCGCGAATCCCACCGCGATCGCGCCGAACACCGAGGCCACCATGGTGTACGCGGGCACCGGGACCGTGCGCAGTCGCGCCCACAATCCCTGCGGCGACAGCAGCGGGCCCACCGCGCGCGCCTTGGCCAGCGCCGGGCCCCAATCCTGCTGCACCAGGAAGTAGAGCAGGTACGCCGCCGGGGTCAGCTTCACCGACACCGCGATGCCGATCAGCATGCCGCGCGGCCAGAAAGGCTTGCGCACCAGGCAGTCCAGCGTGATGGCGGCCATCAGGATGAGGTTGATCTGACCGAAACCGTAGGTCTGCCAGACCGGCTCCAGCCCCTGCGCCAGCGCCGTCGCGCCGATGACCACGGCCAGCCGGGTCGCGGCGGTCATGTTCGGCCGCAGTCGCTGCAGCACCACCCAGAGCGTGAGCGCCAGCGCCAGGATGGAGGAGATCAGCACCACCCACTCGGCGACATCGAGCGACATCAGGGCCAGCGGGGCGAAGAAGAACGCGGCGGGCGGGGGATAGGTGAAGGGCAATCCGATGCCGAACACCTCCGGCATCTGCCCGTAGAGGTCCTTGCCGTCCAGCAGGGCCCGGCCGCCGTTGCGGTAGACCTGCAGATCGATGTAACCGTGCCAAGCCTTTTCGCTCGCGACCTTCACCGACACCGCGAACATGACCGCCGCGATCACCAGCAGGACCACCTGCTGCCGCGTCAGCCGCGTCCTACCTTCTGGCGCGGTCACGGGCTTCGCCGGATCCGCGAGCCCGGATCGATCGCTCACGGGCCAAGAGTAATGGGTGCGCCCGCCGCCCCGGGTGCGCGGCTCGACCACGACCGGAACCGGGCCCACTGTGCTCGCGGACACATCAGCAGGTGGGCGCGGGCAGGAAATAGACGGCAACTAGACTCACCTGCGTATCTCGCCGATATCCAGCATGCCGGCTCTCGGTTCTCACCTGCCCGGCCGAAAGGACTCTGGTATTCCCGTGACCAGCCACGTCGATACCGTCAGCAACGCCGCGGCCACCCCGGACCTCCCGCAGCCCTACAAGGAACTCGGCCTCAAGGACGACGAGTACGCCCGCATCAAGGAAATCCTCGGCCGCCGGCCGACGGATGCCGAGCTGGCGATGTACTCGGTCATGTGGAGCGAGCACTGCTCGTACAAGTCCTCCAAGGTGCACCTGCGCTACTTCGGTGAGACCACCACCGAGGAGATGAAGTCCGCCATGCTCGCCGGCATCGGCGAGAACGCGGGTGTGGTGGACATCGGCGACGGCTGGGCGGTCACCTTCAAGGTGGAATCGCACAACCACCCGTCCTACGTGGAGCCCTACCAGGGCGCGGCCACCGGCGTCGGCGGCATCGTCCGCGACATCATGGCCATGGGCGCGCGCCCGATCGCGGTCATGGACCAGCTGCGCTTCGGCGCGGCCGATCACCCGGACACCCGGCGCGTGGTCGACGGCGTGGTGCGCGGTGTCGGCGGCTACGGCAACTCGCTCGGCCTGCCGAATGTCGGCGGCGAGACCGTGTTCGACGCCTCCTACCAGGGCAACCCGCTCGTCAACGCGCTGTGCGCGGGCGTCATGCGGGTCGAGGACCTCAAGCTCGCCTTCGCCTCCGGTGAGGGCAACAAGATCATTCTGTTCGGCGCGCGCACCGGTCTCGACGGCATCGGCGGCGTGTCCGTGCTCGCCTCGGACACCTTCTCCGGCGACGAATCCGGTTCCGGACGTAAGAAGCTCCCGAGCGTGCAGGTCGGCGACCCCTTCACCGAGAAGGTGCTCATCGAGTGCTGTCTCGAGCTGTACCACTCCGGCGTCGTCGTCGGCATCCAGGACCTCGGCGGCGCCGGGCTCTCCTGCGCCACTTCCGAACTCGCGGCCGCCGGCTCCGGCGGCATGCGCATCGACCTCGATCAGGTCCCGTTGCGCGCCGCCAACATGTCCGCCGCCGAGATCCTTTCGAGCGAATCCCAGGAGCGCATGTGCGCCGTGGTCGCGCCCGAGAACGTCGAGCGGTTCATGGCCATCTGCAAGAAGTGGGAGACCAACGCCAGCGTGATCGGCGAGGTCACCGACGGCGAGCATCTCGAAATCACCTGGCGCGGTGAGGTCGTCGTCGACGTGCCGCCGCGCACCGTCGCCCACCACGGCCCGGTCTACGAGCGCCCCGTGCAGCGCCCGGACTACCAGGACGCCCTCGTCGCCGACTCCACCAAGGCGCTGAACCGGCCGCAGACCGGCGACGAACTGCGCGCCACCCTGCTGCAGATGCTCGCCAGCCCGCAGCTGTGCTCGCGCAAGTGGATCACCGAGCAGTACGACCGCTACGTCCGCGGCAACACCGTGCTCGCCGAGAACGCCGACGCCGGCGTCATCCGCGTCGACGAGGAGACCGGCCGCGGCATCGCGCTCGCGACCGACGCCTCGGGCCGCTACACCAAGCTGGACCCCTACACCGGCGCGCAGCTCGCACTGGCCGAGGCGTTCCGCAACGTCGCCACCACCGGCGCCACTCCCAAGGCCGTCAGCAACTGCCTGAACTTCGGCTCCCCCGAGGATCCGGGCGTCATGTGGCAGTTCCAGCAGGCCGTGCGCGGTCTCGCGGACGGCTGTGTGGCCCTGGGCATTCCGGTCACCGGCGGCAACGTGTCCTTCTACAACCAGACCGGCCAGGACGCCATCCTGCCGACCCCGGTCGTGGCCGTGCTCGGCGTCATCGACGACGTGCACCGCCGCATTCCGACCGGCCTGGGCCTCGAGCCGGGCGAGACCCTGATCCTGCTCGGCGAGACCCACGACGAGCTGGACGGCTCCATCTGGTCGCAGGTCGTGCACGATCACCTCGGCGGCGTGCCCCCGAAGGTCGACTTCCCGCGCGAGCAGCTGCTCGCCGAGATCCTCACCGCCGGTTCGCGCGACGGCATGATCAGCGCCGCGCACGACGTGTCCGAGGGCGGGCTCATCCAGACCGTCGTGGAAGCCGCGCTGGCCGGCGAAACCGGTTGCCGCCTCATCCTTCCCGAGGGCGCCGACCCGTTCGTCACCCTGTTCTCCGAGTCGGCCGGCCGGGTGCTCGTCGCCGTCCCGCGCTCGGAGGAGATCCGCTTCACCCAGATGCTCGACGCCCGCGAACTCCCGTGGGTGCGCATCGGCGTGGTCGACCAGGGCTCGGATTCGGTCGAGGTCCAGGGCCAGTTCAGCGTGCCCCTGACCGAGCTCCGCACCACCTTCGAAGGAACCCTCCCTGCCCTGTTCGGCGCCTTCGAACACTGAAAACCGCACTGACATAACGGAAACCACCCCGCCCGACCCGGACCCCTCGAACAACCGGGTAGAGCGGGGTGGTCCCGTTCTCCAGCGCAACAACCGATTTGGTTCCGGCCGGGGTTACTCCGGGGGCACTCCCGAAATCGCGCCCCGCTCAACGCACCACGCGTGCCCGGCCGGCGACGGCTCCCCAGTTGTGCGCTGCGTATTCGGGGAGGCGGATCCGTTCGCCAGCGCGACAACCGATTTGGTTCCGGCCGGGGTTACTCCGGGGCACTCCCGAAATCGCCCCCCGCTCTCAACCGCACCACGCGTGCCCGGCGATGACGGCTCCCCAGCAGTGCGCTAGGTATTCGGTGAGGCGGAGCCGCTGCGGCGTGTCCATCGATGGCGCAGGGGGCCGGCGAACGGGCGCGCCTGGACCAGCGGGCCGATGAACTGGAACACCGGGGGCATCATCTGGAGCTGCTGGGTCAGCTGGACCATGGGAGGCCGTTCTCTCCGGCGCGCCGCTGGGCCTCGTGCATGTCGCGAATGACCTTCGCCAGGGTGAACGTGCTGCTCACCAGGAACAGGGCCGTCATCGCGAGGAACCCGCGCTGCCAGATGTCCAGAGGCAGCTTCACGATCCCGATGATGGTGGCGGTGAAGCTGACGACGAAGGCGATGGCGGCCTGGGCCAGAAATGCCATGGTGCTCTTGGTCTGTGGGCCGTTGGTGCTCATGGGAATCGAGTCTGCTGTGCGCCGCCGCCCGCGAACCCCGTACAACTACTCGAGTGCCGATGGGTAGATGCAACGGCTGGGGATAGCTGTGGATATCCCGGCGCGGGGCCGCGCGGGCGATACCCGGCGGGTTGCCGCGATGGTGGCTCTCACACGCGCAAGTCCCCGGATTCGGGCGGGCTGCGGCCATACTTGACGGGTGCTGGACTCCGCTCGTGCCTTGAGACGGCTGCGCATCAGGGGCGCGGCGCTGGTCAGGCACGGTTGGGGACGGCGGGTCGCGGTCGCGGCCCGGCGGGTCGAGGAGATCATCGACCTCAATCACACGGGGCTCGTGGTGGCGACGCTGTTCTTCGCGTGGTCGGTCACGCCGTCGCTGGTGCCGCGCGACTGGCTGTTCCAGGGCCTCATCTCCGGCATCAACGCCGCACTCGGCTACGGCGTCGGCTGCGTGCTGCAGTGGCTGTTCTTCCTGTGGATCCGGCCGCGGCTGAAGTTCGCCGGACCGCCGGAGTGGGTGCGCTACGCGGTCAAGGTCGCGATCGTGCTCACCTGCGCGCTCGTCGCCGCCTACATGCTCGTGCTCTCCGCCGACTGGCAGCGCGAGATCACCAGCCTGATGGGGATGGAAGGCACCACGCGCGCGGCCTATCTGCGCACCGGCGCACTGAGTTTCGCGGTCGGGGCGCTCGTGGTGGCGGTCTATCGCACGCTGCGCGAACTCGTGCGCTACCTCGGCCGCCAGCTCAGCCGCTGGGTCCGGATCCCGGCCGGGCTCGCGCCCGCCACCGGGGCGCTGCTGCTCACGGTCCTCATCGTGACCCTGTTCAACGGCGTCGCCACCCGCGCCTTCTTCAGCGTCGCCAACTCCGCCTTCAGCGCGCGCAACGACAAAATGACGCCGTTCGCGGTGCAGCCCACGCTGCCCGAACGCTCGGGCAGCCCGGAATCGCTCGCCAAATGGGAGACCCTGGGCTCGGAGGGACGCTGGTTCGTCTCGCACGGACCCGACCCCATGTTGATCACCGCCGCCACCGGAAAGCCCGCGCGCCAGCCGATTCGGGTGTACGTCGGCCTGCAGTCCGCGACCCCGGAGGTCACCGAGGAACAGCTGGCGGTCGCCGAACTCGAGCGCACCGGGGCCTTCGACCGCAAGGTCCTGGTCATCGTCACCACCACCGGCACCGGGTGGGTCAACACCATGAGCGCGGCCGCGCTCGAGTACATGTACAACGGCGACACCGCGATTCTCGCCTCGCAGTACTCGTACCTGCCCAGCGTGCTGTCCTTCCTCGCGGACCGCGAGAAGGTGGCGGTCGCCGGGAAGAAGATGTTCGACGCGGTGTACGAGCGCTGGTCCGCGCGCCCGCCGGAGTCGCGGCCCAAGCTGCTCGTTTACGGCGAGAGCCTGGGCTCGCAGGGGTCCGAGGCGGCCTTCACCGGGCTCGCCGACCTGCGCTCCAAGGTCGACGGCGCGCTCTGGGTCGGCCCGCCGAACTCCAATCGCCTGTGGGAGCAGTTCATTTCGCGCCGCGACCCGGGCACCCGCGAGGTGCAGCCGATCTACGCCGACGGGCTGGTGGTGCGCTTCGCCGCCGACGCCGACGACCTCGCTCAACCCTCGGACGATTGGCGCCGCCCCCGCATCGCCTACCTCATGCACCCGTCCGACCCGATCGTCTGGTGGTCCACCGATCTCCTGACGTCGCAACCGGATTGGCTCTCCGAACCGCGCGGCTCCGACGTCTCGTCCCAGATGCGCTGGTGGCCCTTCGTCACCTTCTGGCAGGTCGCCGCCGACCTCACCAATGCCCAGGGCGTCAGCGACGGCCACGGCCACCGCTACGGCTCCCTGGTCCTGGACGGCTGGGTGTCGATCGCCGCCCCACCCGACTGGACCCCCGAACTCGGCGAAAAGATCCGCACCCAAATCGAATTGGCGGAGATGTTCGAACGAACGGTGAAATAAGGTGCCCCGCCGCGCCGGTGCGGCCCGACCGGGCCGCGGACGGTCGCCGCACGGCCTGTCCGGGGTCGAGCCGCTCGCCTCGACGACCGCGCACGACAGCGGGTGGACCGGCGAGGTCCGGGCGAGCGCGGGGTGACGGCGCGGACGGGTGGGGCGATTCCCCGGTCGGGCAATGGCCGGGACGAACCGGCTTCGACGCCGGCGGCCGGGGTGAGACTTGCTGCGGCCGTGGGGCTTCCGGTGGTGTGGAGCAACGCCTTGCTGCCCGCGCTCGAGTTGAACGTGCGCGGGCGGACCACCGCCAACGCGGTGTTCGCCACCGCGTACGCGCTCGCGCTGGGCGGGCGGCCGCGGTGGGTGTCCCGGCGCGGACTCGGCGTGGGGGCGGTCGCGGCGGGCGTGGTCGTGAGCGGTTACGTTGCGGCACTTGCCGTTCCGCGAGTGCGGCGGCACCTGGCCGAGCTGGCTGATCGCGGGCCGGACGTCTCCGCCGCCGAATGGACCGCCGTGCACATCCCGATCGGGACCGTCTACGCGGAGGAACTCGTCTTTCGCGCTACCCTGACGCCGCTGTTGCGCGAGCGGCTGGGCCGGCCCGGAAAATGGCTGGGGGCACTGACTTTCGGGCTCGTCCACGTTCGGCCCGCACGGTCGGCGGGCGACCCGGTGGCCGGGACCGTCGGCGTCACCGCCCTGGCCGGGGTCGTCCTGGACCACCTCTACGAGCGGACCGGCAGCGCGCTCGCGCCCGCGCTGCTGCACACCGCGATCAACGCCGGAGGCGCGGCGCTGCCGATCGTGGCGCGGCTGCTCACCCCGCCGGTGCACTCGGACTCGACCCCGGTCGAGCCACCACCGGACGCGGACACCACGCGCTCCGGCGAGGACGCTCTACTGCCCTGAGCGCGCTCCGGCCACGACCGCCGGGCTGGTGCGCACGCCGCGACCTTCGCCACCGCGCCGTGTCGTCGGCCGCGGTGACGTGGCGTTGCCTTGTGCGTCCCGCCGGGCGCGCGGCGCTGCCGATGCGCGATGGAACCGGCCGAACGCGTCGCACGGGCGCTACGCGGCCGCCCTGTCGGGCCGCGCCGGTAGCCTCTGGACCGTGGCAGCACGAGGGAAGGTCGATCCGGCGGAGGTCAGGGCCGCCGTCGAAGCGGTGGGGGAGTGGCTGCGGGACGAGACCGCGGCCGCGCCCGGACGCAAAGAGCTGGGCGCCGCCGTCCGGGGTACCGCGCGGGCTCTCGCGGCGGACGCACCCGGGGGCTCGGTCGAGGTGCGGGTGCCGCCGTACGTGGCGGTGCAGTGCATCGAAGGGCTGCGGCACACCCGGGGGACGCCACCCAATGTCGTCGAAACCGATGCTCGCACTTGGCTTCTGCTCGCCACCGGACTGCTGGCATTCGACGACGCACTCGACTCCGGCGCGCTCACCGCATCCGGCAGCCGGGCCGGCGACATCGCCCGCTGGCTGCCCATCGCCCCGCTCTGAGCCGGGCGCGCACCGGTGCCCGGACCTGGGCCGAGATCGTGCCGCCCATGCCGCCGCCGCCCTTCCCGGAGCTGCCCGGGTCGCCGCGATCGGACCGCAAGTCCCGGGGAATCGGAAGCTCCTGCGCGCAGGTGACCACGATCGAGTGGGGAGCCCTTGTGCGTGAACCCGGCGAGTCGGGAGCCCCTGCGTGCGAACCCGGCGGGCCGGGAGCCCTCGCGCGCGACCCGGCGGGTCGATCAGGCCGGGGTCGCGGCCTCGGCGGAGGGCTTGCGCTCCAAGCCTTTGCGGTCGTAGTAGGCGGTGATTACCAGACCGAACACCAGTCCGATCGCGAGACCGAGCGCCGACATCCAGAACCCGCGCGCCAGCCCGGCCTGCGCGTTGCCCTCGAAATACAGGATCGAGCGGGTGCCCAGGAACACCTGGTGCATGGGCTCGAAATTGGCCAGCCACCCGAAGTACTTGGGCGTCGCCTCGATCGGCACCGTTCCGCCCGAGGACGGCAGGCCCAGGATGATGAAGATGATCAGGTTGATGATCAGGCCCGCCGTGCCCACCGCCGCGAGCGTCGAGGTGCACGTCACCCCGACCGCCGTGATCACGAACGCCCCGTAGATGAACAGCAGCAGCGGTTTGTCGATCGGCATGCCCAGGCCCTCGGCGATCGCCATCAGCGCCGCCGAGACCAATACCGCCATGGTCACCACCGCGGCCCATTTCAGCAGCAGCGTGCGCACGCGGGAGATCGGCGCCTTCGGGTAGTGCACGTACCAGGGACCCCACTCGGTGGGCAGGAACCCGAGCGCGGAATCGATGAGCTGATGGATGATCATCGCGCCGACCATGCCGATCAGCAGCAACAGCAGGCTGTAGAAGAACGCCGTCAGGCCCTCGCCGGAACCGCCGGGCAGCGGCCGGAACTGGTCCACGACGATATCGAGCGGTTCGGCAAGCACCAGCGTCGTGGCCGCGGTGAGCTCCGGCGCGGGCGGACCGCCCGGCGCCGGCGCGAGCTTGGCCTTGACCTGCTCGGTGAGCTGCTTACCCACCTGCTCCTGCACCTGCGACAGCGCCTGCTCACCGAACTTCTGGGTGATGGCGGTCGCGAAAGCGCCGGTGCGCGGGTTGGTTTGCAAGGTGATGACGGGTTTGGAGATCTCGCCGGGCACCACACTGCCCACCCCGAGAATGCCGAGCCGCTTGGAGAAGTCGCTCGGAATGATGATGGTCCCGTACACCTGCGCCGACTGCATCTGCAGCTGCGCCTCGTTGATGCCGAGCACTCGAAGATCGATCTTGTCCGAGGGCACCGCGTCCTGCAGGCCCTTGGCGACCTGATCGCCGAAGTTCACCTTCTGCGGCTTCTCCGGCGTCCCCAGATCGTCCCCGTCGTCCTGATTCACCAGGGCGATCGGGAAGTCGTGGAGATTCTTCTCCGGATCGACGATGTAATCGAGGTACATCACGCCCAGCAGTGAGGCCAGCAGGGTGACCACCACGATCGGCAATGCCCACCGAATCGGGGTGAGATGCCGGGCCTTGGGACTCGATGCCGAATTCTCCGTGCTCGCCACCGTCGAACGCTAACAGCATTCGCGGTCTCGTTCCCGTTATCCCAGCGGTGGGTTGCGCGATGGTTACCCGTAGGATGGGTCCTGCCCCCCGCCCGCCTAACAGGGAGCAAACGGTGACCCAGCCCCCCGAAGCCACCACCCCCGATCAGCCCGAGAACGAACCTCGCGAAGAATGCGGTGTTTTCGGTGTCTGGGCTCCGGGCGAGGATGTGGCCAAGCTCACGTACTACGGACTCTACGCACTTCAGCATCGGGGCCAGGAGGCGGCGGGCATCGCTGTTTCCGACGGCTCCCAGATCCTGGTCTTCAAGGATCTGGGCCTGGTGAGCCAGGTCTTCGACGAACAGACCCTCGCGGCGATGCCCGGCCATGTGGCCGTTGGCCATTGCCGCTACTCCACCACCGGGTCCACCAGCTGGGAGAACGCCCAGCCGATCTTCCGCACCACCGCGGTCGGTACCGGACTTGCCTTGGGGCACAACGGAAATCTCGTGAACACCGCCGAATTGGCCACTCGCGCACGCGAACTCGGCCTCATCAGCGGACGGCTGGCCGGTCCGATCGCCGCCACCTCGGACTCCGACGTGATGACGGCGCTGCTCGCGCACGCCGCCGCCGACAAGAGCATCGAACAGGCGGCCATGGAGCTGCTGCCGACCGTGAAGGGCGCGTTCTGCCTCGCCTTCATGGACGAGCACACCCTCTACGCCGCGCGTGATCCGCACGGTGTCCGCCCGCTGTGCCTCGGCCGCCTGGACCGTGGCTGGGTGGTCGCCAGCGAGACCGCAGCCCTCGACATCGTCGGCGCCTCCTTCGTCCGCGAGATCGAACCGGGTGAACTCCTGGCGATCGACGCCGACGGTGTGCGCTCCTCGCGCTTCGCCAACCCGACGCCCAAGGGCTGCGTCTTCGAATTCGTGTACCTGGCTCGCCCGGACAGCACCATCTCCGGCCGCTCGGTGCATTCGACCCGCGTCGACATCGGCCGCCGCCTCGCCCTGGAACACCCCGTCGAGGCCGACCTCGTCATCCCCGTCCCCGAGTCGGGCACCCCGGCCGCGGTCGGCTACGCCCAGGGCTCGGGCGTGCCGTACGGGCAGGGCCTGATGAAGAACGCCTACGTGGGCCGCACCTTCATCCAGCCCAGCCAGACCATCCGCCAGCTCGGCATCCGGCTCAAGCTGAACCCGCTGCGCGAGGTCATCCGCGGCAAGCGGCTCATCGTGGTGGACGACTCGATCGTGCGCGGCAACACCCAGCGCGCGCTGATCCGCATGCTGCGGGAGGCGGGCGCCCTGGAGATCCACGTGCGGATCGCCTCGCCGCCGGTCAAGTGGCCCTGCTTCTACGGCATCGACTTCGCCTCGCGCGCGGAGCTGATCGCCAACGGCGCGGGCACCGGTGGCATCGCGGGCACCAGCGTCGATGACATGGTCGAGGGCGTGCGCCGCTCGATCGGCGCCGACAGCCTCGGCTACATCTCCATCGACGAGATGGTCGCCGCCACCGAACAGCCCCGCTCGCGCCTGTGCTGCGCCTGTTTCGACGGCCAGTACCCGATCGAGCTCCCCGCCGAGTCCGCGATCGGCAAGAACGTCCTGGAAAGCGTCCTCGGCGGCGCGAAGGAGTCGGAACTCTTGGCGGACAACGCAAACGCGAGCGCCCTGAGCCGCCCGTAAATTCGCATGAAGCCACCTCGTGCCCGCCCGCGGATACCGCGGGCGGGCACGAATACTCTGTGCGGCCCCGTTCGACGAGGCGATGGCTGATTTGGTTCCGGTCGCGGTAACTCGTGGGGCACGCCCAAAATGGATGCGGTTGCTATCGCAACTACGCGTGCTGGAAGGGTCGACGGCTCCAAGGCCGTGCGCTGAAGTAATCGGGGAGGCGGTACTGTGATCAGGCATCTATCCACCCCGATTCGGCTTGGAGCTCTCCCCGACAATGACTGAACAGACACCCAGTGGCGCCGGTGCTTCCTACGCGGCGGCCGGAGTGGACATCGAAGCCGGCGACCGCGCAGTAGAACTGTTCGCACCGCTGGCCAAGAAGGCCAGCCGGCCCGAGGTACAGGGTGGACTCGGCGGATTCGCCGGACTGTTCGCACTCAAGGGTGGCTACAAGGAGCCGCTGCTGGCCGCCTCCACGGACGGCGTCGGCACCAAGATCGCCATCGCGCAGGCCATGGACAAGCACGACACCGTCGGGCTCGACCTGGTCGCCATGGTGGTCGACGATCTGGTGGTGTGTGGCGCGGAGCCGCTGTTCCTGCAGGACTACATCGCCGTCGGCAAGGTCGTGCCCGAGCGCGTGGCGCAGATCGTCTCCGGCATCGCCGAGGGCTGCATCCAGGCAGGCTGCGCGCTGCTCGGCGGCGAGACCGCCGAACACCCGGGCCTCATGGGCGCCGACGACTACGACATCTCCGGCACCGGCGTCGGCGTGGTGGAAGCCGACGCCGTGCTCGGCCCCGACCGCGTCCGCGCGGGCGACGTCGTCATCGCCATGGGCTCCTCGGGCCTGCACTCCAACGGCTACAGCCTGGCCCGCAAGGTGCTGCTCGACATCGACCGCATGTCCCTGGCCGGGCACGTCGAGGAATTCGGCCGCACCCTCGGCGAGGAACTGCTCGAGCCGACCAAGATCTACGCCAAGGACTGCCTGGCCCTGATCGCCGAGACCGACGTGCGCACCTTCTCGCACGTCACCGGCGGTGGCCTGGCCCAGAACCTGGCCCGCGTGCTCCCGCCCGGCATGGTCGCCGAGCTCGACCGCGGCACCTGGAACCCGGCCCCGGTCTTCAAGCTCATCGCCCAGCGCGGCCGCGTCGAGCGCGCCGAGATGGAGAAGACCTTCAACATGGGCATCGGCATGGTCGCGATCGTGGCCCCCGAGGACGCCGACCGCGCCCTGGCCGTCCTGACGGCCCGCCACATCGACTGCTGGACCCTCGGCACGGTGAAGAAGGCCAAGGACGCCGACGCCGTCCGCGCCGTCCTGCTGGGCGAGCACCCGCGCTTCTGAGAGCCCCCCGCCTCTCCGCGAATTCGAGCCTGACTCAGGCGGTGGGACAGTCGCGTCGGCCGCCGGCGGTTGGGTGCGGGGCCAATTAGCCCGTACCCCTGGAGTTACCCCGATCCTTGCGAGATCAGTGGCGCGGTTGCGATGAAGACACCGGCGAGCAAGGCTTACGCGAGCAAGGCTTAGGCGAGCGAAGCTTGGGCGACGAAGACATAGCAGAGGCCCCGAGCACTTTCGAGTGCTCGGGGCCTTGCTATTTGTCTGGAATGTCGAATTCCGGTGTGGGGGTAGTTGATCCGTTGCGGCTGGAGGCTCGCAGCGCGTCAGCTACCGAGAACACACGTCTGCGCCTCACCCTGGTGGGTGAGACGCGTGTGAATCGGCTATCCGGAAAGAATGTCGTCGAAGACTCGGGGCGACGTGCCGAAGGGGCAGACCGTACACGGGCCTGCCCCTTGGAACGTCGAGAAAATCCGAGTCAGCGGCGCCAGTCGTCGTAGTCGTCTTCGTCCCAGCGCGACTGCGAGTCCTTCGCGTCGTGCTCGTCGGAAAGCACTGGGCTCCGAGGCAAGTCCGCGGGACTTCCTGACAGCTCACTCCCCGACAGCTCGCGCTGAAGGTTCTTGAAGTCGGTAGGCGCCGAGCTGTACTTGAGCTCGCGCGCTACCTTGGTCTGCTTTGCCTTAGCCCGGCCACGGCCCATGGCTGACCCCCTCGCGTCACTGCGGGGCGGCCTGGGGTGGTTTGGCGGCCCCGTTCGAATTAATAATCTTCCTGACAGACACTTTAGCGTGTGTCAGGCGGTCTCGCTTCCAGGAGTGGGGCAGAAAGCGCCGAAGTGCCGCCCGGGACCGCCGCCGCGAGGCGTTCCGGGCTGTCGAACGAGAATCGGGCCGATGGGATTCCGGGGTCAGAGCACCCCCGGAATCGCGCGAATGACACCCACCCGGGCGCCGCCGCCGAGCACCGGGGTGGCCGCCAGCTCCACGTGCTCGTCGGTCCACTCGATACCCATACGCTGCAGAATGGCCGTGGTCAGCGGCAGTCGCGCGCGATCCGCGCCGTCGTCGATCTTGTAGGCGAAGGCCGAACCGTCGGGCAGCGCACCCGCGTGCACCCCGTCCGCGCCGATCTTGCAGAGCAGCCCGGGGGTCGCGGTCATGATCCGCAGATCGGGACCGTCCGTGCCGGAAATCACTCGCGGGTGCGCGCGAATCGCGTCCGCCACGGCGCGTTCCGGGCTACCTTCCGGCGCGGTGGTCAGCGTGGCGTAGGCCCGGGCCAGATTCACCAGCGATACCGGCACGATCGGCAGCCCGCAGCCGTCGATGCCCAGATCGGTCTCCGGCTCACCGGTGACATCGGCGATCGTCGCGAGCACCGACTGCTGCAGCGGATGCCCGAGCTCCATGTATCCGCTGGTCGGCCAGCCGTTGAGCTTGCAGGTCGCGAGCATGGCGGCGTGTTTGCCGGAGCAGTTCATGAAGATCGGACGCGCCGCCTTGCTGCGCTCGCGCCCGGCCAGCACCGCCGCGCGCGAAAGCTCCTCCGACGGCAGGTCCGGCGGGCACTCCAGGTCGTCCTCGGTGAAGCCGAAGCGGTCCAGCAAACGCTGCACCAGCTCCACGTGATCGGGCTCGCCGAAGTGCGACGCGGTGGTGATGGCCAGCTCGGCCCGGTCCAGCGGCTCGAAACCGTTGCGCAGCAGGCCCAGTGCCTGCAGCGGCTTGTTGGTCGAGCGCGGGAAGATCGGGCCGTGCACGGCGCCCAGCTCGACCAGCGGCTCACCGTCGGGGCGCAGGATCACCAGCGACCCGCGATGCACGCACTCGCGGAACCCCGAGCGCACGACCTCCACCAAATCCACGCTCACGCGTTCGCTCCCTCCGACGGCCGGGATGCCCGGGCCGCCGCGTTGTCGTGCCGCCGCCGATGGCGCTCGATCTGCATGCGCACATCGTCGGAGACGGTCGGCTCGGACCGGAGCAGCAGCTCCAGGCGCGCCATGTCGGCGCCGGTGAACAGATCGCGCACGGTGACCCCGTGCGCGGGCTCGGACAGCACTCGCACCGCGTCGCCCGCGCCGATCGTGCCCGCGGTGATCACCCGGAAGTAGGCGCCCGTATTCGCCTGTGCGGTGAACCTTTTCACCCACTGCTGCTCACCGCTCCAGCGCTGGAAGGTGGCGCACGGCACGCGCGGCGCCGACACCTCCAGCACGGTGTCGCCGATGGCCCAGCGCGCGCCCAGCACGGCGTCGCTCACCGGCAGGCCGGAGACGCGCAGATTCTCGCCGAACCAGCCGGCCGGCAGCTCCCGGCCCAGCTCCTGCGCCCAGCGCCGCGCGTCCTCCTCGGCGTAGGCGTAGACGGCCTGGTGCACACCACCGTGGTGCTCGACATCACAGACGTGGTCGCCCTCGAGACCGAGCGGGCGCACCGGAACCCGGTGCGGCACCGGCCGTTTGTCGATGGCGGTGCGGCCGACCCGGCCGGGGTTGTCCAGCTCCTCGAAGACCACGCACACCGCGAGCACCTGCCCGGCCGAGCCGGGCACGGGTGCGTTCATCGACCGCGCAGCTTCTCGACGGCGAGCCGGCCGGCCTGCGGTTCGTCATGGGCGGGAACCGAATCCGCGTCGATGGAGGCGGCGCTCGGGCCCACCGTCAGCGCGGTGTCGGCGGGGATGTTGCGTTTGATCAAAGCCAGTGCGACGGGGCCGAATTCGTAGTGATCGACGACGGTGCCCAGCACGCCCACCGCGCGGCCGCCGGCGGTCACGGCTTCGCCCGGCTCGGGGCGCGCGTCCGCCGAGCCGTCCAGGTGCAGCAGCACCAGGTGCCGGGGCGGCTTGCCGAGATTGTGGACCCGGGCCACCGTCTCCTGGCCGCGGTAGCAGCCCTTGTTCAGGTGCACCGCGCCGAACTGCTCGATGCCGCCGATCCAGTTCGCCTCGTGCGGAATGGTGCGGTCGTCGGTGTCCAGGCCGATGCGCGGGCGCAGCGCCACCACGCGCAGCGCCTCGAAGGTCCAGCTGCCCGCGGCCTCGGCGCCCGCCTCGCGCAGTCGAGTCCACCAGGTGGCGAGCTGATCGCGCGGGATGATCAGGTCGAATGAGTCCGCGGTGGGCCAGGGCATGCGACGCAGGAAACCGCCGCCGGGCAGGGCCACCGCCCGGTACACCTCGGGCAGGGCGTCGATGCCCAGGGCGCCGGTCAGCTTCGCCGCGTCCGGGCCGATCAGGCTCAGCACCGCGTGATCGGGAGCGGCCACCGGCTTGGCGTCGGCCCAGAAGACCATCTTCTGCAGGAAGTTCAGGAGTTCGGGCCCGCGGTCGGCCTCGGTGTCGATCCACACCGTGCCGTCCAGCTCGGTGAGCACGAAGTGGTGCAGCACCCGGCCGTTGAGATCGAGATCGAGGTTCTCCGCGGACTGCCCGTCGCCCAGATCCGCCACGTGCTGGCTGGAGATGGTGTGCAGCCACGTCAAGCGCTCTTTACCGGTCATGGCCAGCACGAATCGGTGCGAGCGATCGATCACCGCCACCCGGTGCACCGCGGCGCGTTGCTCGCCCAGCGGATCCCCGTAATGCCACGCGACCGCCGCGTCGGGAGACCCGGGCGGCCCCGCGACAGCCCCCGGAAACTGCAGAATCGGACTGGGTGCTACCTCGAAGGACACCCCACCACATTAGCGGTGCTCGATCGCGGGCCTCCGCCCGCGTGTTGGATCGCACCCCGTCGACGGGCCGATCGCGGGCGTCGCGCGGGGGCGATGGCGGGGGTGACAGCGGGCCGGTCGGGGGTGTCGCGCGCGGGCCGGCGCGGCCCGCGCGACAGGTCCGGCCCGCGGTCCCGGCGACGCGGTTATCACTCCGTGACGCGCGCGCTGTCCTAGGCTCGGCTGCATGGTGGAACGGGTTCTGGTGACTCTTGACGGCGCGATCCGGGATCCGGACGCGCCGCTGTTGTATGCGGACGACATCGGTGCGCTGCGCGGTGACGGCATCTTCGAGACGGTGCTGGTGCGCGACGGCGTGGCCTGCGCGCTGGAGCTGCATCTGGCGCGCCTGCGGCGTTCGGCGCAGGCCCTCGAACTGCCCGCGCCCGACCTGGACGCCTGGCGCTTCGCGGTGGAGCTGGCGGCCGAGGAGTGGGGGCGCGAGCGCGAGGGCATGCTGCGCCTGACGCTGACTCGCGGCCGGGAGAGCGAACAGGGTTCAGGCAAACAATCAGCTAACAAGGCCGGTGGCATGTCCGCCGCCGAACCCCCAACCACCGGATACGTTTTGGTGCAGGCCGTGGCCGATCGGGTGAAAACAGCTCGCGCCGAAGGTGTTTCGGTGATCACACTCTCGCGCGGCATCTCGGTCGATCTGGCGCAGGCCGCACCCTGGCAGCTACTGGGCGCGAAAACCCTGTCCTACGCCACGAACATGGCCGCGCTGCGCTTCGCCCAGCGCATGGGCGCCGACGACGCCATCTTCACCAGCACCGAGCATCGGGTGCTGGAAGGCCCGCGCTCGACAGTGGTTGTGGCGCGCGACAACCAGCTCATCACCCCGCCCGCGCGCATCGGCGTCCTGCCGGGTACCACGCAGCGGGCGCTGTTCACCCAGGCCGAGAAGGCGGGGTGGGACTGCCGGTACGAGCCGCTGTTCACCGCGGATCTGATCACCGCCGACAGCGTCTGGATGCTCTCCAGCATCACCCTGGCCGCCCGGGTCAAATCCCTGGACGGGCTGCGCATGTCGGCCCCCGACAATGCCGCCGAGATCGCCGCGCTGGTGGACCGCGGCATCGCGCTGCCAGGGAGCGTCGCGGACTGGTAGTTCGAGCGGGAATGCGGAATCCGGCCGGGTCCACGTGACCGGCGCCATGTTCGCGCGGCGCTGAGCAGGACTTCGGTCGGATCTGCTATCACACTCCAGCAAACTTTCGGCGCACTATGGCGCGGCACACGTTGATCTGACGACGGCAAGGCGTACTGTTCGGTACTACGTCATGTCGTAGATCGGCCTGGAGGTCGGATGAGCGTCGTGGATCTAGCGCGCTGGCAGTTCGGTATCACCACCGTGTATCACTTCATTTTCGTGCCGCTCACCATCGGTCTCGCCCCGGTCGTAGCCGGAATGCAGACCGCATGGGTGATCACGGGAAAGGAGCACTGGTTACGGCTCACGAAGTTCTTCGGGAAGCTCTTCCTGATCAACTTCGCACTCGGTGTTGCCACCGGCATCGTGCAGGAGTTCCAGTTCGGCATGAACTGGAGCGAATACTCCCGCTTCGTCGGTGACGTCTTCGGCGCACCCCTGGCCATGGAGGCGCTGGTCGCCTTCTTCCTGGAATCCACCTTCCTCGGACTGTGGATCTTCGGCTGGACCCGGTTGCCGAAGAAGGTGCATCTGGCAACCATCTGGCTGGTCGCCATCGGCGTGAACGCCTCGGCGTACTTCATCATCGCGGCCAACTCGTTCATGCAGCACCCGGTCGGGGCGAAGTTCAACCCCGAATCCGGTCGCGCCGAGCTCACCAGCATCTGGGCGCTCATCACCAACAACACCACCCTCGCCGCCTTCCCGCACGTGGTCGCCGGAGCGTTCCTCACCTCGGGCACCTTCGTCGCGGGCATCGCGGGGTGGTGGATGGTGCGAAAAGCGCGTCAGGCCAAGGCCGAAGGGTCCGAGGCCCCGCTGCACGAGGCCCGCACCATGTGGCGCTCGGCCTCCCGGGTCGGCGCCTGGATCGTGCTGATCGCCGCGGTCGCCCTCGTCTACACCGGCGACGTGCAGGGCAAGCTCATGTTCAAACAGCAGCCCATGAAGATGGCGTCGGCGGAATCGTTGTGCCACACCGAAACCGATCCCGACTTCTCGGTGCTGACCGTCGGCACGCACAACAACTGCGACAGCGTCGACCACCTCATCGAGGTGCCGTACGTGCTGCCGTGGCTGGCCGAGGGCCGGTTCAACGACGTCACCCTCGAAGGCGTCGTCGATCTGCAGCAGTCCTACAACGAGAAGTACGGCCCCGGCGACTACCGGCCCAACCTCTTCGTCACCTACTGGTCCTTCCGGGCGATGATCACCTGGATGGCCGGATCGCTGCTGCTGGTGCTGGCCGGGTTCTGGGTCACCCGCCGCGGCCGCATCCCCGATCAGAAATGGTTCTCGTGGCTGTCGCTGCTCGCCATCGCGACACCGTTCCTGGGCAACATGTCCGGCTGGGTCTTCACCGAGATGGGCCGCCAGCCCTGGGTGGTCGCACCCAACCCGGACGGGGACCAGTCCATTCGAATGACCGTGCAGGAGGGCGTATCCGGCGTATCGGCCGGCACCGTAGTCACCTCGCTGGTGGTCTTCACGCTGCTGTACGGGTTGCTCGCGGTCGCCTGGTTCTATCTCATGCGCCGCTACGTCGTCGCCGGACCGGAAGCACCGGCCCCCGTCGACACCGGCCCGCGCATGACCGGGGATCCCGGGGATTCCGTCGACAAGCTTTCCTTCGCCTACTAGGAGCCCGGGATGAGTCTCCCTGAATTCTGGTTCTTGCTGATCGCGGTGCTCTTCACCGGCTACTTCGTGCTGGAGGGCTTCGACTTCGGCGTCGGAATGCTCATGCCGATCCTCGGAAAGGGCAACGAGACCCGAAAGCGTGTGGTGCTGAACACGATCGGGCCGGTGTGGGACGGCAACGAGGTGTGGCTGCTCACCGCCGGCGGTGCGATGTTCGCCGCCTTCCCGGAGTGGTACGCGAGCCTGTTCTCCGGGTTCTACCTCGCGCTGCTGCTGATCCTGGTCGGGTTGATCGTGCGCGCCTGCGCCATCGAATGGCGCGGCAAGATCAACGACGACCGGTGGCGGCGCTGGTGCGACATCGGCATCGGGCTCGGCTCCTGGATTCCCGCGCTCGCCTGGGGACTGGCCTTCGCGAACATCGTGCGCGGGGTGAAGCTCAACGAGCGCAGGCACATCGAGGGCAATCTGCTCGATCTGCTGAACCCGTACGGGCTGCTCGGCGGGCTCACCACGCTGCTGCTCTTCCTGCTGCACGGCGCGGTGTTCATCACCCTCAAGACCGGCAACGAGATGCGGGACTCCGCACAGGCGATGGTGCGCAAGCTGTTCGTGCCCACCGCCGTGGTGGTCGCCGCCTTCGGCATCTGGACCCAGCTCGCCTACGGGAAGGGCTGGACCTGGATTCCGCTGGCGCTGGCCGTGATCGGACTACTGGTCGCGGGTTTCGCGGCCACCCAGGGCCGGGACGGATGGGCCTTCACCGGCACCGCGCTCACGATCGCCTCGGCGACCGCGCTGCTGTTCGGCGCACTGTTCCCGAACGTGCTGCCCTCCACCATCGACGCGGCCTTCAGCCTTACCGTCGACGGGCGGGACGGCACGGTCTCGGCCAGCTCGACCCACTACACGCTGGTGGTCATGAGCTGGGTGGCGGTGGCCATGGTGCCGGTGGTGCTGATCTACCAGGGCTGGACCTACTGGGTGTTCCGGCAGCGGCTGACCGTGGAGCAGATCCCGCCCTCGATCGGGCTGCCCGTGGAATCCACCTCGAAGTAACGACGACAGTACGGATTCGAACCGATGGCACGACCGGTAGACCCGCGCCTGTGGCGGTACGCCCGCTCGGCACGCATGTATCTGGCGCTGAGCGTGGCGTTGTCGCTGCTGACCACGGTGAGCATCGTGGCCGCGGCGCTCGCCCTGGCGCGGGTGCTCGCCGGGGTCATCACCGATCCGAGCCGGCGTGACATCGGTTCGTGGCGTACCGAATTGGCGATCTTCACGATCGCCGTGCTGTGCCGGGTCGCCGCCACGTGGTGGCAGTCCCGGCTCGCACACCGCGCGGGGGCGCGGGTGGTCGCCGAACTGGAGACAGCCGTGCTCACCGTCGGCGCGCAGCTGCCGCCGCGCGAATTGGAGTCGCGGCGCACCGAATTGGCCGTCGTGGTCGGCTCGGGCTTGAGCGGCCTGCGCGCCTACCTCGCGGGATACCTGCCCGCCCTGCTGCTTTCACTGCTGGTTCCCCCGATCGTGCTGGTGGTCATCGCCACCCACGACTGGATCTCCGGCGCGATCATCCTGGTCACCCTGCCCCTGATCCCGATCTTCATGATCCTGATCGGGCTGCTCACCAAGGGACGCGCAGCGGAAACCCTGACCGCCACCACCCGGCTCTCGGATCAACTGCTGGATCTGTTCGCCGGCATGCCGACCCTGCGCGCGCTCGGCCGCGAAGGCGGCCGCGACGGTGCGGCGGCGGCTCCCATAGCACCGCACCGCTACGGCGAGCCGGCTCCGATGCGCGCTCGCGCGACCGAATCGACGACCGGACCCGACGCCGAGACGCCGTCGGTCGCCGACCGCGCCACCATGCAGCATCGCGTGCGCCGCCTCGGCGACGATCTGCACCGGCGCACCATGTCCGCGCTGCGCATCGCCTTCCTGTCCTCGATGGTCCTCGAGGCCCTCGCTACGCTGTCGGTCGCGCTCGTGGCGGTGTCGATCGGCCTGCGCCTGGTGTACGGAGAGATGGGTCTCTACGCGGGCCTGCTGGCGCTGATCCTGGCCCCCGAGGTGTACCTGCCGCTGCGCGCGGTCGGCGAGCGCTTCCATGCCGCCCAGGACGGAATGGCGGCCGCCGAGAAGGCTTTCGCCGTACTCGACCCGGACACGGTCGGCCCCCGCACCGCCGTGCCGGAGGCCCGCACCCCCGGCGCTGCCGGAGCGGAGGTGGGGCAGGGCTCGGTCGATTCCCGAGAACAATCCGGTCACATAGAGATTCGCGGACTGTCCGTCGCGGCTCGGGACGGCATGGCCCCGCACGCGCTGTCGGGCACGATTCGCCGGGGTGCGGTCACCGTGCTGGCCGGAGCCAACGGCAGCGGCAAATCGACCGCCCTGCAGGCGATCCTGCGTCTGGTGCCGCCCGCCGCGGGCACGATCACCATCGACGGCGTTCCCGTGGCCGAACTGGACCCCGACGCGTGGTGGTCGCGGGTGGCATGGCTGCCGCAGCGCCCGGTGCTCGTCCCCGGAACCCTGCGCGACAACATCGAACTCCTCGGCCCGCCCGCAGGCACCGACCTACTGGACGCTGCCTGCCACGCAACCGGTTTCGACGAGGTCCTGGCCGAACTCCCCGACGGCTGGAACACGCGGGTGGGCGCGAACGGCGCCGGACTGTCCCTCGGTCAGCGCCAGCGCCTCGCCCTGACCCGCACCCTCGCCGCCGACCGCGCCGTCCTCCTCTTGGACGAGCCGACCGCCCACCTGGACCCCGACTCCGAGACCCGCGTCCTCCAAGCCCTCCGCGCCCGCGCGGCAGCGGGCACGACCGTCGTCCTGGTCGGCCACCGTCCAACCGTCCTCGCCATCGCGGACGAGATCTTGCCTGTCGACGCTATCCACGCCGTGTCCGCCGACTCGGCACCTGCGGCAGTACCGACCACGGATGTCGATTCGGCCCGGCCGGTCGCGCCCGGGCCCGGCCCGGCAGCCAGCGACAACGTTTTCGGATCCCGGCCGATGAGTTCGAACGCGGCCCGAGCGGGCGTCCACGTGTCGAACGCGATGGCGAGCGGCTCATCTCGCCACTTGATGGGTGATGCCGGCGCCATGACGACAAGTTCGACTGCTGGGCACCGGGATCGGTAGGCGGGAGCGCGATGAAGAGCATGCTGGCGGATTTTCGGGGGGTGCGGGAGCTGTTGGAGCTTTCGCGGTGGCGGATGGCCGTGTCCATCGGGTGGGGGACGGCCGCGCTCGGGAGCGGGTTCGCGCTGGCGGCGCTGGCGGCGTGGTTGATCGCGCGGGCCTGGGAGATGCCGCCGGTGCTGGACCTGACCATCGCGGTGGTCACCGTCCGGGCGCTGGGGATCGCGCGGGGACTGTGCCGGTACCTCGAGCGGCTGGCCACACACGACGTCGCCCTGCGGTCCATGAGCCTGGCGCGGACCAAGACCTATCGGGCGCTGGCGGGAGCCGACATCTGGAGACCGCGGCGCAGCGGCATCGAAGCCGATGCGGGACAGGGCGATCCGGCGCGACTGCGCCGGGGTGAACTGCTGGGGCGGGTCGGGGCGGACATCGACGACCTCGGAGCCGTGGTCGTACGGGCCTTCGTGCCCATCGCGGTCGCGGCGGTGCTGTCCCTGGCCGCGGTGGGGCTGCTCGCCGTCATCTCCATCCCGGCGGCGCTGATTCTCGCGGCGGCACTGGCGATTTCCGGGATCCTCGCGCCGTGGCTCTCGGCGCACGCGGCCCGCGACGCCGAGATCGCGGTGCGCGCCGACCGGACCGCGTTCACCGCCGAAGCACTCACCGTGCTCGACCACGCGCCCGAACTCCGCGTCGCCGGAAGGCTTTCCAGCGCCATCGAGGCCGCACGGGCCGCGGGCGGACGCGCGGTGGACGCCGAGGACCGGGCCGCCGCACGCAGCGCCTGGGCGGCCGCCGTGCTACCGCTCTCCATCGGCGCCAGCGTGCTGGGCGCGCTGCTGATCGGTATCACCCTGTACGGCAACGGCTCCGGCGACCGCGTGCTCGGCTTCCAGACGGTGCAGCCGGGCGGCATCAGCCCGATGGCGCTCACCGTGCTGGTGCTGGTCCCGCTCTCGGCCTTCGAAGCGGTCGCGGTCCTGCCCGCCGCCGCCCAGGCCCTCACCAACGGCCGGGCCGCCCTGCGCCGGCTGCGCCGCCTGGAACGGTCCGAAACCGGCGCTCCGGCAACGGAACCGCCGCCGCTGCCGGACGGCCGCCGCATCGCGGTCACCGGCCCCAGCGGTGCGGGCAAGACCACCCTGCTCATGTCCTGGGCGGGCCTGTTCGGCACCCCGCGCCCCGGCGTCACCTTCTTCGCCGAGGACGCCCACCTGTTCGGCACCAGCGTGCTGGAGAACCTGCGCGCGGCCCGCGGCGACATCACCGCCGCCGAAGCCGAGCACACGCTGCGCGCGGTCGGCGCGGGGGAGTGGCTGGACGCCCTGCCCGATGGCCTGGACACCGATCTGGTCGGCGGCGCGGCCGCGGTCTCGGGCGGTCAGCGCCGCCGGCTGCTGCTGGCCCGGGCACTGCTCTCCCCGGCCACCGTGCTGCTGCTGGACGAGCCGACCGAACACCTCGAAGCCGAAGCCGGCGCGGAACTCCTGCGCCGATTGCTGGACGCGGACAGCGGCCTGGCCGACCCCGCCCGCACGGTCGTGGTCGTCACCCATCAACTGCCCCCGGACCATCGCGCGGACACCCTCGTCGAAGTCGACCCGAATGGAACCGCGAACATCCGACGGACTATTCCCGTATCCCGGTCCTGACCTGCCATTTCGCGGTCCGAGAAAATACGTTGCCGCCGGTCGATCACGCGACTAGTTTCGTGTGTACACAAGGAAGGAGGTGATTCGAGTAATGGTTTATTCGAGGACGCGTGAGGTGGCTGCCCGCTAGGCACCCATCGCTGCAAACGGATTCACGTAGCGCGAAGTGCTGAGCGAATCCCAGGCAGCCACCCGGCCCCCGAGTCCCGGATCACGTCCTGATCCGGATCGCGTGAGTTGCATCCGCGATACGACTCGGGGGCTGACCCGTCTCTCCGCGAATTCAAGCATGACTCAGGTGCGCCGAAGGTTGCGTCGGCCGCTCTCCGTTCCAGCGTTGAAGAGTCAGCCCGTACCCGGTGAGTTACCCCGATACTCGCGAGATCACGAGTTGCTTTGGGGGAAGAACGAATACCTACCCGATGTAGCGCTGCAGGCGGGCCGACAGGCGGGGTTCCAGGACGCCGTCGGGGCCGATGCGCTCCTCGACGTAGCCGAGGTCGCCGCCCTCCACGATGCCGTAGAGGCGCTTGGCGCCGCCCACCACGATGCCGGACTGGCTGCGGATCACCACGTCGGTGGCGAGCTCCCAGGACGACTGGGTCAGGGCCTGGCCGTAGAACAGTTCGACGATGCCCGAGGAATGGGTGAGCAGCAGCTCCAGCACCTCGTCGTCACCGTCGATGCCGACCCGCCAGAAACCGCTCTCACGCAGATCCGGTCCGGTGTACGTGCCGTCGGTGTCGATGACCCACGAACGGGCCTCCCACGTCAGGTAGTCGCCGCCGTCGTGCGAAACGATGATCTGCTGACCGAAGCGATAGTCGCCGGTCTCGGGATCGTTGCCTTCGCCCTCGCCGCGCCAGACACCGACCAGCGGCAGCAGCGCGAGCATGGAGGAACTCAGGTCCGGACCCTGCCGCAGATTCGCGGTATCGATCGGTAGCGGGAGATCGGGGAGCGAGGGGATGTTCCGCGGCGCGGTCGACTTCGCCCGCTCGACCGCTTCGGCGACCGCTTGGTCACCGCTGCGGCGGGGCGACTCGTCCACACGCGCGGAAGCGTCGCGACCACCGGCGGACGCGTCCTGCGTCGTACCGTTGGCCACGTGTTCGGCGTTCTCGCTCGCCGACTCGCTCACGACTCGGTGAACAGCCGGTAGAGGACGTACAGACCGAACCAGGCGATCAGTAGCGATACGACGACCAGGAGGATCTCGAAGGCAAGCACCACGCCTCGGAGTCTAGCCGTCCGATTGCCGAGAACTGAAAACGACCCCGGGAAAATGAATCCCGGGGCCGTTCCCTGTATTTCGCTTCTTACTTGGCGACCGTGACGTCCACGTTGTGGATGCCGTTGCCCTCGGGGGCAACCTCGGCGGTGCCGTTGCCCGACGCCGAGAGCGCGCGAATGGTCCACGCGCCCGGCGCGGCGAAGAAGCGGAAGTCGCCGGTGCCCGAGGCCACGACCTCGGCGGTGAAATCGCCATTGCCGTCCAGCAGGCGGACGAACGCGCCACCGACGGTCTGGCCGTCAGCGGTCAGGACGCGGCCGGTGATGACCGTCTCCTTCTCCACGTCGACGCCCGCCGGAATGGCCTGTCCCTGGGTAGGTGCTGCACACATATTTGATTACGCTCCCAACTCGATCGGTGCACCGACGAGGGAGCCGTACTCGGTCCAGCTCCCGTCGTAGTTCTTGACGTTCTTGTGGCCCAGCAGCTCCTGCAGCACGAACCAGGTGTGCGAGGAACGCTCGCCGATGCGGCAGTAGGCGATGGTCTCCTTCTCGCCGTCCAGGCCCGCTTCCTTGTAGATGGCGGCGAGCTCGTCGTCGGACTTGAAGGTGCCGTCCTCGTTCGCGGCCTTGGACCACGGCACGTTGATGGCGGTCGGGATGTGGCCCGGACGCTGCGACTGCTCCTGCGGCAGGTGGGCCGGGGCCAGGATCTTGCCGGAGAACTCGTCGGGCGAGCGCACGTCGACCAGGTTCTTGTTGCCGATGGCGTTGATGGCCTCGTCGCGGAAGGCGCGGATCGACAGATCCTGCTCCGACGCCTTGTAGGCGGTGGCCGGACGGGTCTTGATGTCCTTGACCAGCGGGCGGGCGTCGAGCTCCCACTTCTTGCGGCCGCCGTCGAGGAGCTTCACGTCCTGGTGGCCGTAGAGCTTGAAGTACCAGTACGCGTAGGCCGCGAACCAGTTGTTGTTGCCGCCGTAGAGCACCACGGTGTCATCGTTGCCGATGCCGCGGGCGGACAGCAGATCGGAGAACTGCTCGCGGTTGACGAAGTCACGCCGAACCTGATCCTGCAGGTCCTGCTTCCAGTCCAGACGGACGGCGCCCTCGATGTGGCCGAGGTCGTAGGACGAGGTGTCCTCGTCGACCTCGACGAGGACGACGCCGGGGGTGTTCAGGTTCTCTTCGACCCAGTCTGCGGAGACCAGGACCTCGGAGCGAGCCATGTTGTTCCTTTCGGTGGTGCCGGGGTCAGGCGGTAGTGATGCGTTGGTTGGGATACAGGGTGGTTCAGGGGTTCTGGGTCGCGGTGGCCGCGGACTTGGGCAGCAGGCGCGCGGCGACGGGATAGATCAAGCAGCCCAGGCAGATTCCGAAGGCGGCGTTGAGGAAGGCGGCGAAGAGCGCGAAACCGGTGAAGATCGAGCCCGCCACCGGACTGCCCGCGGCGAAGCCGATGACGCCGAGCGCGGCGAAGACGAAGCCGACCAGCTGCGCGAACCGCAGCGGGGCAACGGGTTCGACCTCGGACGTAGGCCCGATGCGCGGCGCGACCAGGGCGGCGAAGATCCGCCCGTAGGGGCTGCGACGGGGACCGGAGAGCGCGCCGGCCGCGAAGACCACGGCCTGCACGGCCAGCAGGATCGCGGCGGCGGGAACGGAGAACACGGAGATCACGAGCACGAGCGCCAGGACGGCGGTGGTGATCCAGGCCGCGAAGCGCGGCCCGCGTACATCCACCTGACCATTGGGCGGTTTACCGGGATTGGGGTTCGACATGTGTGTGCTCCTGCGCTGAAGGGATTTCGGCCAGATCGCCGGAGGATCGAAACGACCTCATCTACGGCGGGGCATGTACCGGTCGGCGTCAGAAGTGAACGAAAGGCCGACCGGCTAGCGGCACAGGCAGCAACAACCACCGAGGCGGCACAGGTCTACCGTGCGGCGTCGGGTGAGCATCAGCTCGCGGTTGGATTGCACGAAAGGGAGTTTACCCGGTTTTCGGGGGAAATTGGACCCGGGGCCCGTAATACTGGTCACTCGACCGCCCCGGAAACCGTTAGCGAAGCCAATGACCTGCGGATATCCGCCGCTTTCGGAACACCCGAAATCCGGAAGCGCTCCTGCCCCGCGGCGTCCAGGACGAAGGTCGTGGGCAGCGAGAGCACGTTCAGCACCCGGGCCAATTCCGGATTGGCGTCGATGTCGAGTTCCAGATCCAGCGGTGCGTCCGGTTCCCCGGCGAGCTCGCCGGCCACGCCCGCCACGACTCGGCGCACGGCCGCGCAGGGGCCGCACCAGTCCGCGGAGAAATGCAGAACAGTCGGACGGCCGGGCAGTACGCCCGCGGCGGCGAGCAACGCCGCGCGTTCGTCACCGGCCCGCTCGGGGGCGGCGCTCGCGCGCACCCGGCCCTCGTTGCGGCGCAACAGCAATCCCGCGCCCACCGCGGCAGCGAGCGCGACCAGCAGTACGGCCAGCGCGGTCACGGCTGCTGTAGCCGATCCAGATCTACGGTCACATCATCGCCTTTGCCCTCGACCACGATCTGCCCGCCGATCGCCTCCACCTTCGTGGGCACGATGCCGAACGGGAGATCCCGAGTATCGATGGTACGGGTGAACATGGCGAGCACCCTGGGCTTGTCGGCCTCGGAGATCACCCGGGGGGAGGTGTCCGCGCCGCTCAGCACGGTGTTCTCGGTGCCCCGGTAGATATCGGTCGCGGTGATCTGAATCTGATCCCCGACCAGGCGCAGCGTCGCCAGCACGCTCACCGCCTCCTTGCTGCGGGTGCTGACGGTCAGCGGGCCGGGGGACTCCGGGGCCGAGTCCAGGGGCATGGTGCCGGTGAGGATGATCACGCCGTCGTTGGTCATACCCGATCCACCGGAACCGCCGAGGCCGTCCGACTTGTCCGCGGGCGGGCCGAACACCTGCAGATCCGGAATCTTGAACAGCCGGCCGAGTTCGTTGGGCTCCACGCGCATCCGGGCCTCGACCAGGTCCACCGGCACCTTGCTGACGTTGCCGTCGGTGAGATCCCCGAACGGCAGATGCACGCCGCGCAAGTTGGCTTCGACCCGAATTTCGCCCGGAATGTCGGGACGCACCGCACGCGCCCGAATGTCCACGTTCTGGAACTCGCCGTTCATGGCCTGCAGTACGAAGGGGAAGCCGTGAAAGGTCACCTCGGGGTCCGCGCCCAGGTCCGAACCCTCGCGCAGCAGCCGCGACACCCGGTATTCGGAATAGGCGGCCATGCCGAAATCGAGTACGACCGCCAGCCCCGCCAGACAGAGCAGGCCAATGATCACCCTCCGGAAACCCATGCCCGCAACCCTAATGGGGGCGGGCGCGGTCGGTCCCGGCCGCGGTCGCTCCGGTCGCGAATGCCGGTGTTTCGATAGCCGAGCCCCGCTGGGCCGCCTCGATGACTCGGCCCGGCGGCGGGACACGCTAATGTAGCAACCGACTTACCTGTGATAACCAGCATGATGTCGTGGCGTACAGAGCGGTTGCCACGCACGTGCCAGATGGGATGGAGGGCCCCCATGGAGCTGCTCCTGCTGACCTCCGACCCCAACCCCGAGGCGGTCCTGCCGTCGCTGGCGTTGTTGCCGCACCACGTGCGGCCCGCGCCGACCGAGGTCGCGTCATTGCTCGAAGCCGGATCCGCCGATGTCGCACTGGTCGACGCCCGGACCGACCTGGCCGCCGCGCGCGGACTGTGTCGTTTGCTGGGCAGCACCGGTTCCTCGGTGCCGGTCGTGGCGGTGCTCACCGAAGGCGGTCTCGTCGCGGTGAACGCGGACTGGGGGCTGGACGACATCCTGCTGCCCGGCACCGGCCCCGCGGAACTGGACGCCCGGCTGCGGCTGCTGGTCGCCCGCAACGGCGGCGTCGCCAGCCCGGAGAACACCGGCAAGATCACCCTCGGCGAGCTGGTGATCGACGAGGGCACCTACACCGCCCGGCTGCGCGGCCGCCCACTCGATCTGACCTACAAGGAGTTCGAACTCCTCAAGTACCTCGCACAGCACGCGGGCCGGGTCTTCACCCGCGCGCAGCTGCTGCAGGAGGTCTGGGGCTACGACTTCTTCGGCGGCACCCGCACCGTGGACGTCCACGTGCGGCGACTGCGCGCCAAGCTCGGCAGTGAATACGAGTCGCTCATCGGCACCGTCCGCAACGTGGGCTACAAGGCGGTGCGCCCGGCGCGCACCGCGGCCGGCAAGGGCGAGACGGTCACCTTCCCCGATTCCGAAGGCGCCGACGACGAATTGACTACGGCGAACGGTTCTCTCTGATGTCTTCCCCGGCCGACCGCCTGCCCGCCGAGACCGCCGGGGTGGTGCGGGAACTGATCGAACGCGCCACCGCGGCCGACGGCGTCGCGCCCATCTCGGAACAGGCCGTGCTGTCGCTGACCGCGGACGACATCGAGGCCAGGCATTTCGTGACGGTCCGGGACGGCGTGCCCGCCGGATACGCGAATCTGGCTCCCGCGCACGGTGATCACCCCGCCATGGCCGAGGTCGCCGTCGATCCGGAACGGCGCGGGCAGGGCATCGGCTCCGAGCTGGTGCGCACGGCGCTCGCCGCGGGCGGACCCGGTGCGCGGGTCTGGGCGCACGGTGATCTGCCTCCGGCCAAGGCGGTCGCGGCCCGGCTGGGGCTGCGGGTCGCACGCGAACTGTGGCAAATGCGCCGGGATCTCGCTACTACCGAGCTACCGGAACTGACGGTGCCGGACGGCCTGGAATTGCGCACCTACGCGGGTCCGGCGGACGACGCCGAGATCCTGCGCGTCAACAACGCCGCCTTCTCCTGGCATCCGGAACAGGGCGGCTGGACCGAGCGCGACATCGCCGCGCGCCGCGCCGAATCCTGGTTCGACCCCGAGGGTTTGTTCCTCGCCGTCGACCCCGCCGATCCGGACCGAGTTCTCGGTTTTCACTGGACCAAGGTCCATCACGATGAAAAGCCGCCGCTCGGTGAGGTTTACGTGGTCGGCGTCGATCCGGCCGCGCAGGGCCGCGGCCTCGGGCGGGTGCTGACGCTGGCGGGATTGCGGTATCTGCGCGACCGCGGGCTGCCGCAGGTGCTGCTCTACACCGAGGCGGACAACACCGCCGCCGTGCACACCTACACGAAGCTGGGTTTCGCCCCGGCGCACGTGGATGTGGCCTACACCGCCGGATAGCGGATTCCGCGCGGCGCCGGAAGCGCCGCCGTGAATGTCCGGACTTCGAGCCTCCGGCTACCCTGAGGCAATTGTCACAGAACGTGCAGCGTAATCGCGCCGGGTTGTTCATCTCCCGTTCACCTGCCCAGGTCCAACTGGCCACCAGCCCCCCTTACTTTGCTTGTGGGCGGTACCGAACTGCCCGGTGCGCGAGTTCCCAGCGAACAGCCACCAATCATCGCGCCCGTCCGACCGTTGAGGGGTTGGGCGTGCGGACCGTGATTCGCGGAGGAACCAAGTGAATCTCAAGCGCAGCAGCGCCCTGATCGGTGTGCTGGCCGCGGCCGGCGCCCTTACGCTGACCGCCTGTGGCAGCGACGAGAACGACGTCGCGGGCGGCGTCGAGAAGCAGGCTGTCGAGTGTGGCGGCAAGAACGCCCTCAAGGCCAGCGGCTCGTCGGCGCAGAAGAACGCGATGGATCGTTTCGTCGCCGCCTACGAGAAGAATTGCGACGGATTCAAGCTCGACTACACCTCGTCGGGCTCCGGCGCCGGTGTGAAGGAATTCCTCGGCGGCCAGACCGATTTCGCCGGTTCGGACTCCCCGCTCTCGGCCAAGAAGGACGAGACCAAGCAGGCCGAGACCCGCTGCGGCGCGCCCGCGTGGAACCTGCCGACCGTCTTCGGCCCGATCGCCGTGACCTACAACCTGCCCGGCGTGACCGACCTCGTGCTCGACGCGCCGACGATCGCCAAGATCTTCAACGGCACCATCACCACCTGGAACGACACCGCCATCAAGGCGCTGAACTCGGCCAAGGCCGACAAGCTCCCGGGTGACAAGATCGCCGTGATCTACCGCTCGGACGAGTCGGGCACCACCGACAACTTCCAGCAGTACCTCGACGCCGCTTCCGAGGGCGCCTGGGGCAAGGGCGCCGGCAAGGCGTTCACCGGTGGCATCGGCGAGGGCGCCAAGGGCAACGAGGGCACCTCGGCCGCGGTCAAGAACACCCAGTTCTCGATCACCTACAACGAGTGGTCCTTCGCCAAGGCGCAGGGGCTGTCCATCAGCCGCATCCTGACGGCGACGACCTCCAACGACCCGAAGCCGGTCGAGCTGACCTCCGAGACCGCCGGTAAGGCGATCAACGGCGTGAAGATCTCCGGTCAGGGCAACGACCTGGTGCTGGACACCTCCTCGTTCTACAAGCCGACCGTCGGCGGCGCGTACCCGCTGATGATGCCGACCTACGAGATCGTGTGCTCCAAGTACAGCGACAGCGCCACCGCCAAGGCGGTCAAGGCCTTCCTGACCTCGGCGACCGGCAACGGCCAGCAGGGACTCTCGGACGCCGGCTACGTGCCGATCCCGGACGAGTTCAAGACCAAGCTGACCACCGCGATCAACGCCATCTCCTGATCGACCCGATCGAGAGCACATCATGACCGTGCACGACGAAATAGCATCCGCGGGCCAGTCCGTTTCGACCGGCCCGCGGGGGAACCGTGCCCAGCCGCCGGGGGATACTGCGCTCATGCCGACCGAACCCAGCACGAAGCCGGCCGCGCGGCGCGGCGTCTCCAAGTACGGCGCGGAGTTCGTCTTCCGCTCCGCGGCCACGGCGGCCGGCGCCGTCATCGTCGGTGCGATCGCCTTGATCGCGCTGTTCCTGTTGATCAGGGCGGTGCCGTCGGTACTGGCGAATGACGCGAACTTCTTCACCAGCACCGAGTTCAACACCTCCGATGCCAACCATCTGCGGTTCGGCATCAAGGACCTGTTCATGGTCACGGTGCTGAGTTCGATCGTCGCGCTGGTGATCGCCGTGCCGATCGGCGTGGGCATCGCGTTGTTCCTGACGCAGTACGCGCCCAAGGCGCTGGCCCGCCCGTTCTCGATGATCGTCGACTTGCTCGCGGCGGTGCCCTCGATCGTGTTCGGCCTCTGGGGATTCCTGGTGCTGGCTCCGAAGCTGGAGCCGGTCCAGACCTTCCTCAACGACAAACTCGGCTGGTTCTTCCTGTTCGCCGACGGCAATGTGAGCATCGCCGGCGGCGGCACGATCTTCACCGCGGGCATCGTGCTCGCGGTGATGATCCTGCCGATCATCACCTCGGTGAGCCGTGAGGTCTTCGGCCTCACCCCGCGCACCCACATCGAGGCCGCGCAGGCCCTGGGCGCCACCAAGTGGGAGGTCGTGCGCATGACGGTGCTGCCGTACGGCCGCTCCGGCATGATCGCCGGTTCCATGCTGGGCCTGGGCCGCGCACTCGGTGAGACCATCGCGGTGCTCGTGGTGCTGCGCACCTCGGCGCAGGCCGGGCACTGGTCGGTCTTCGACGGCGGGTACACCTTCGCCTCCAAGATCGCCTCGGCCGCTGCCGAATTCAGTTCCAAGCTGCCGACCGGCGCCTACATCGCCGCCGGCTTCGTTTTGTTCGCGCTGACCTTCGTCGTCAACGCCCTGGCGCGGCTCGCCGCGGGCGGGAAGGTGAACGGATGACCACCACCCTCGACAAGCCGGTCAAGGCCCCCACCTTCCGGCACACGAGCACGAGCCGGCGGATTCGCAACAACGTCGCGACCGGCACGGTGTGGGCCTGCTTCGCCATCGCGCTGGTGCCGCTGCTGTGGGTGCTCTACACCGTCATCGAACGCGGTTGGAGCGCAATCGCTTCGGCGGACTGGTGGGCCAAGTCCCAGAAGGGCGTGCTGCCCGAGGTCGAGGCCGGCGGTGTCTACCACGCCATCTACGGCACCATCGCCCAGTCCGCGGTGGCCGCGATCATCGCGGTGCCGCTCGGCGTGATGGCCGCTGTCTACCTGGTGGAATACGGCCGCGGCTGGCTGGCCAAGACCACCACGTTCATGGTGGACATCCTGGCCGGTGTGCCCTCGATCGTGGCCGCGCTGTTCATCTTCGCGCTGTGGATCGCCACCTTCGGCGCCCCGCAGAGCGCGCTCGCGGTCTCGCTGGCCCTGGTGCTGCTCATGCTGCCGGTGGTGGTGCGCAGCACCGAGGAGATGCTGAAGCTGGTTCCCGACGAATTGCGGGAAGCCTCCTACGCGCTCGGCATTCCCAAGTGGAAAACCATTGTGAAGATCGTGGTTCCGACCGCGGCGCCCGGCATGATCAGCGGCATCCTGCTGTCGCTGGCCCGTGTCATGGGTGAGACCGCGCCGGTGCTGGTCCTGGTCGGCTACTCGAAGTCGATCAACTACAACATCTTCGACGGCAACATGGCCTCGCTGCCGCTGATGATCTACCAGGAGCTGGCCAACCCCGAGCCCGCCGGCCGGGCGCGCGTGTGGGGTGCGGCCCTGACGCTGATCCTGCTGATCGCACTCCTGTACGTCGCCGCTGCGGCGGTCAACAAGCTGCTGACGCGGAATCGATAGAGGGAACGGAAAAGACTGATGGCCAAGCGCATCGACGTCAAAGACCTCAATATCTACTACGGCAAGTTCCACGCCATCTCCAACGTGGGACTGACCGTGCTGCCGCGCAGCGTGACCGCCTTCATCGGCCCCTCGGGCTGTGGCAAGTCCACCGTGCTGCGCTCGCTCAACCGCATGCACGAGGTGACCCCCGGCGCTCGCGTCGAGGGCGCGGTGCTGCTGGACGGCGAGGACATCTACGGCGCGAACATCGACCCGGTCGGCGTGCGCCGCACCATCGGCATGGTGTTCCAGCGCCCGAACCCGTTCCCCACCATGTCCATTCGCGACAACGTGGTGGCCGGGCTCAAGCTCCAGGGCGTGCGCGGCAAGAAGGAGCTCGACGAGGTCGCCGAGCGTTCGCTGCGCGGCGCCAACCTCTGGAACGAGGTCAAGGACCGCCTCGACAAGCCGGGCGGTGGCCTGTCCGGTGGTCAGCAGCAGCGCCTGTGCATCGCCCGCGCCATCGCGGTGTCACCGGACGTGCTGCTGATGGACGAGCCGTGTTCGGCGCTGGACCCCATCTCCACGCTCGCGATCGAGGATCTGATCTCCGAGCTGAAGAAGGAGTTCACGATCGTCATCGTCACGCACAACATGCAGCAGGCCGCGCGCGTGAGCGACCAGACCGCGTTCTTCAACCTGGAGGCGCAGGGTAAGCCGGGCAAGCTCGTCGAGATCGACGAGACCGAGAAGATCTTCTCCAACCCGACCCAGAAGTCGACCGAGGATTACATCTCGGGCCGCTTCGGGTAGGAAGCGCTCGTTCGCGGCGGCCCTCGTTCCCGGTGGGAACGGGGGCCGCTGTCGTGAGAGCCGATCGCTATGGCGAGGTGCGCGGCTTACGCCGAGCCGGGTGATCCGGCCGCGCGCCGCCGCCTTCCATCTGGCCCCGGACCAGTCGGTCCGGGGCTTTTCTCGGCCCTATCGGCCGTTCGCGCGCTGTGTGCTGAGTCATAGCGGGCTCGCAGTATTGTATGCAACCGTCAGTTACATCTAACCTATTCCGAGACGGTAAACCGATCGGTCTAGTAGGAGGTGTCGGGTGACGGTTTCAACGGCGAAACACGAAGCCGGGACCGCGGGATTGAGTCAGCGCGGCAAGATCGCGGCGTTGATCGCCATCTGTCTCGCGGAACTGCTCGTGGTCCTGGACAACACGCTCGTGAATGTGGCGCTGCCATCGATGGCGGTGCAGCTCGAGGCCGATATGAGCGGCCTGCAGTGGATCGTGGACGCGTTCACCCTGGCCTTCTCGGGCCTGCTGCTCGCCATGGGTCACCTCGGCGACCGGTACGGGCGGCGCAAGTTCATGATCATCGGCCTGGCCGGTGTGGCGGCCATGTCCGCGGCCGGTGCACTGGCCTCGGGCCTGGGTCAGGTGATCGCCGCCCGCGCCGGCATGGGCGTGTTCGCGGCCGTGGTCTTCCCGGCCACCCTGGCCCTGCTCACCAATATCTTCACCGAGGCGCGGGAGCGGGCCGCGGCCATCGCGCTGTGGACCGCCATGGCCGGCATCGCCATCGCCATCGGGCCCACGGTCGGCGGCTGGCTGCTCGAGTACTTCTCCTGGCATTCGGTGTTCTGGATCAATGTGCCGGTGGCGCTGCTGGCCATCGCCGCGGTGCTGCTCACGGTGCCGGAGTCCAAGGGCGCGCATCCGGGCCGGCTGGACCGGGTCGGCATCGTGCTCTCGCTGGCGGGCATCACCGCGCTGGTGTGGTCGATCATCGAGGCCCCCAAATACGGCTGGTTCGCCGCGCAAAGCCTTGCCGGATACCTGCTTTCGGTGATCGCGCTGGCGCTGTTCGTGACCTGGGAACTGCGGGTCGAGTCGCCGGTGCTCAATATGCGGCTGTTCCGCATCCGGCGCTTCGCGGTGCCGTCGGCGGCCATTACCGTGTCCTACTTCTGCGCCTTCGGATTCCTGTTCCTGATCACCCAGTACTTCCAGGGCGTGAAGGAACTGACCCCGCTCGAATTCGGCATCCATTCCCTGCCTTTCGCGGTCGCGGTGGGTGTGGGCGCGCCCCTGGCGACCATGCTCGCGCAGCGGCTGGGCACGACGGCGATGCTGGTGAGCGGACTGCTGATCCTGGCGGTGGCCATGTACATCGCCGGCCGCACCACGGTCGACACCCCCTACGTGGGACCGGTGGTGGTGTCGATGATCCTCATGGGCCTGGGCTTCGCGGTGGTGCAGGGCCCGGCGACCGAATCCATCATGGGCTCGGTGCCTTTGAACGAGGCGGGCGCGGGGTCGGCGGTCAACGACACCACCCGCGAGGTGGGCGGAGCGCTCGGGGTGGCCCTGCTGGGCTCGATCATGACCTCGGTCTACGCGAGCAAGGTCAGCGATCGGATCGCCGGCATTCCGGCCTCGATCATGAACGACCGGCAGAAGGAATTGGCGAGCAACACCCCGATCAGCGTGCTGGAGATCATCAAGGCGCCGGTGAATCCCCTGGTGGCACAGGCGAAGACCGAGCTGATCCAGGCGATGAAGGTGGCCTCGCTACAGGGCGCCACGGCGGCGTCCTACGTCGCGGTGGGCACGCTGGTGGTCTGTGCCGCGGTCGTCGCGGTGGCGCTGCCCTGGCGGCCCGAACGCGGGCAGTCGATTCTGCTGGGCTGGCGCGAAAAGGATTCCGCCGCCGCCGAATCCGAGGCCCGCGACTGATCCGTCACGCGGCGGAGTTCGGGCCGGGGGCGAAAACCTCCGGCCCGCAACGACGGAACCCCGGCCCGCGCACCGTGTCGTGTGCGTCGGCCGGGGTTCCGGGTTTCACGGTGTTCGGCACACCGCGGGCGTCGTCCGGGGTGCGCCCGAAGGCTCAGCGCCTCAGATGCTTTCCTTCTCCGAATCCGGATCGGGCGGCAGCACGCCGGTCACCAGGAACACCACGCGGCGCCCGATCTCCACGGCGTGGTCGGCGAAGCGCTCGTAGTAGCGGCCGAGCAGCGCGACGTCCACGGCCGAGGCCACGCCGAACTGCCAGTCGCGGTCCATGATCAGCGTGAACAGATGCTTGCGCAGATCGTCCATCGCCTCGTCGTCGTCGTTGAGCTTGGCGGCGCGCTCGGGGTCGCGGGTCTCGAGGACGTCCTTGGCGGTCGCGCCCATCTTGACCGCGATGCGGCCCATCTCCGCGAAGTAGCTGTTGACCGCTTCCGGCACGGCGTGGTTCGGGAAGCGGCGGCGGGTCATCTTGGCCACGTGCAGCGACAGCACGCCCATGCGGTTCACATCGGCGACGATCTGAATGGCACTGACCACCTGGCGCAGATCACCGGCGACGGGAGCCTGCAGGGCGAGCAGCGCGAACGCCTTCTCCTCGGCCAGCTGGATCATCTCGGCGATGCGGTCGTATTCGGTGATGACCTGTTCGGCGAGCTCGAGGTCGGCACCCAGGAGCGACTGGGTCGCCCGCTCCATCGCGGATCCGGCGAGGCCGGCCATACCGCCGAGTAGATCGGCCAGTTCGGCCATTTGTTCGTTGTAGATGACACGCATGAGTCAAGACAGTAGTGGTAGCGCCTGACCAAGTCACCAACGGCAGGTGAATCGTCCGTGCCGGTCGCTCCCGGGCCGGTCGGAGCGTACCGGCCCGCCGCCGGACCCGCTATTTGCAGGTCTCGTCGGCCGCGTTGACGTGCTCGAGATCGGAGGGCAGTGTGACCGGCGCCGCATTGGCCGCTTCGGCGGGGGTGTCGGGCAGCACCTGGCCGAAGGCGGTGGGGGTGCGCACGGTGCCCAGGTAGTCGCTGCCGACCACGACCTCGACGATGCTGCCGAGCCCGGCGGTGGACTCGAGGGTCGCGCCCGGGATCGAGCTGGCGACCGTGGCCGCGGCGGCCTCGTGCCCGCTGGAGTAGCGGACCTTGGTCTTGTCCACGGTGCCGTCGGCGTTGTTGCCGGTGCTGTAGATGTTGAAGCCCTGATTGGAGAGCTTGGTCGCGGTGGTGGAGGCCAGTCCGGCCTTGCCCGAGCCGTTGGAGACCTGCAGCGAGATCGTGCTGGGGTCGACCGCGATCAGCGTGGGCTTGGTGGGCGGGGCCTCGGTGGTGGACTCGGGGGTCTCGTCCTTCTTCTCGCCCGGCAGCGGCTGGTCGTCGATGACCGCGCGGAAGATGGCCTTGATGTCGGATTCGCGCGGAATCTCGTTGCCGTAGGACGTGGTTCCCGCGGTGGGCACGGTGAGGAAGGTGATGGCGCCCGCGTCGACCTTCTGCAGTGAGCGGCCCAGGGTGAGCAGGTCCTTGGTGGTGACGTTGTCCATGAAGGAGTGCTCGGAGAAGGCGTTGATGACGCTGTTCAGCTTGCCCGCGTTGAAGAGCACCTTGCTGGACATGGCGCCGCGCAGCAGCGAGGACAGGAAGCGCTGCTGCCGGTTGATGCGGTCGTAGTCGCTGCGCTCCTCACCGACGACGTGGCGGGCGCGCACGTAGTCCAGCGCGGTGGAGCCGTTGACGACCTGCTTGCCGGGGGTGGTGAGGATGGTGCCCAGGATTTCGTCGACGAGCGGCTTGGTGGAGCACACCTCGACGCCGTCGATGGTGTCGACCATGGCCTCGAAGCCCGCGAAGTCGATGCCCACGAAGTGGTTGATGCTCAGGCCGGACATCTTCTGGATGACCTTGGTCAGGCATTTGGGCCCGCCGAGCGCGTAGATGGCGTTGAGCTTGTCGCCGGGGGCGGCCGGGAAGGTCTCCTTGGTGTAGGCGCCCTTGTCGTTGTCCCAGCCTTCGCACTGCGGCCGGGTGACGTCCAGGTCGCGCGGGAAGGACACGGCCACCACGCGGTCGCGGCTCTTGGGGATGTTGACCAGCATGACGGTGTCGGCGCGCGCGCCTTCGGCGTCGTCGGTGGTGCCCGCGCCCAGTTGGGAGTTCACGCCCGCACGGGTGTCGGTGCCGACGATCAGGAAGTTCTCGTCGCCGTACTGCAGGTTCGGGTCGATGATGTCTTCGGAGTCGGTCTGGACCGCGTCGACGGTGTTGAACGCGTTGTCCTTGACGTGCAGGTAGCTCCAGCCGGTGCCGGTGATGAGCAGCGCGATGGCGGCGACCACGATCAGGGTGGCGCGCCCGGCCATCTGCATCTTGCGATTGCGGCGGCTGCGCCCGGCGGCCAAGCGGGACAGCGGTTTCCCGATGGCCGTCGGCAGCGCGGTGGTGGGGTAGTCGGCGGGGGACTCGACGGCCCGGGTGGCCGGGCGCACGGCCTTGACCCGTTCGCGGGGCGGGTCGGTGATGACGGGTAGCTCTTCGGTGGGCGGATCCGCCGGCGCGGCGCGGCGTGCGCCGCCCGCGGTCTCGAGCGGGGGACGAGAAGCGTTGGGGGCGGCCGGTTCCGGGGGTACCGCGCGCCGGGATCCGGTGGCGGCGGGGGATTCGGGGGGTACGGCGCGGCGAGAACCGGTGGAATTGACCGGATCCTGGGGTACCGCGCGCCGGGAACCCGTCGAGTTGACCGGGTCCTGGGGGACCGCGCGGCGAGATCCCGTGGAGTTCACCGGGTCCTGGGGCGCGGGTCGCCGGGTCACCGTGCTGTCGGCGGCCTCGGGGCTCGGCGTGCGGCGGGCTCCGGTGCCGCCCGGGTCGCTCGCGCCGCGTTCGGCCTCGGGCCAGCCCGCGGAGTTGGCGGGGGCGGGGGTGGCGGGGTCGGAACGCCGGCGGCGCCGGGAGCGGCGCTCGCTGTCCACGCGCTCGACCAGATCCTGCACCGAGATGGGCGCGGAGCCGGGCGACGAATTGTCGTTGTGCCGGGCCCGGCGCGAGGTGGATGGCTGGTCGTCCGCGTCGTCGTCCGTGGCGTAGCGCTCCCACGGGGCGCGACCTCCGGGCCGAGGCGTACGCCCGTACCGATCGTCACCCACCAACGAACCTCACTTTGCTTTTCGATGCCGACCGTCATGATAACGATTCCGCCACGATCGACCACTCGAACGGTGATCCATCGTGCGCAACTCACATTTCTCACGGCCCCGAATTCGGGCCGTACCGCGGTGGGCCGGAAAGCTCCCACCCCGGAAATTCTGCCAGGCTCTGCGCGATCGGTTCGGGAACACGATCGGGTCGTTCGCGGGCGGTGCAGCGTAAATCGTGGCGGGTCGCCGCGTTTACCAGTGTGAATCGGTGAAAAAAGCGCCGGACGGCGGCGAGCGCGAACCGTCCGGAGAAGTGAAAACGGTTCGGCGATAAAGCCGTCCATCGCCGTGGAGCGCGCGGATCGCGTGCCCGGGGGCGGTGCGATTTCACGGCGCGAATGCGCCGCCGTCGCGGTCCGCGCGGAGTGGAACTCTAGCCGCCGCTGTGCATGACGTCGGCGGCGCAGGGGACCGTGGGATCCTCCGGGTCGTCGAGCCAGCCGTCGGGCAGCGCGACCTTGCCGGGGGAGCCCTGGCGGCCGCGCGGGCCCTCGGCGTCCTTGGGGAAGGGCACCTCGGGATCGAGTTGGCCGATCAGGTCCACGAGCTGGTTCATGCTGCCGACGGTGGCGAAGCTGCGCCGCAGATCGCCGCCGATCGGGAAGCCCATCAGGTACCAGGCCATGTGCTTGCGGATGTCACGCATGGCCTTGTCCTCGCCGTCGTGCGCGACGAGCAGTTCCGAATGTCTGCGCAGGATCTCCCCGACCCGGCCCAGGTTCGGGGCGGCGGGCAGCGCCTCGCCGCGCAGCGCGGCCTGTAGCTCGGCGAAAAGCCAAGGGCGGCCCAGGCATCCGCGGCCGACGACGACGCCGTCGCAGCCGGTCTCGGCCATCATGCGCACCGCGTCGGCGGCGCTGAAGATGTCGCCGTTGCCCAGTACCGGGATGGTGGTGACGGCTTCCTTGAGGCGGGCGATGGCGGTCCAGTCGGCCTCGCCCGAGTAGCGCTGGGCGGCGGTGCGCGCGTGCAGCGCGACGGCGGCGACGCCCTCGGCCTCGGCGATGCGGCCGGTGTCGAGGTAGGTGTGGTGCTCGTCGTCGATGCCGATGCGGAATTTCACCGTGATGGGGACGCCGGCGGGTTCGGCCGCGCTCACCATGTTCCGCACGATGTCGCGGAACAGCTGCCGCTTGTAGGGCAGGGCCGCGCCGCCGCCGAGCCGGGTCACCTTGGGCACCGGGCAGCCCAGGTTGAGGTCGATGTGGTCGGCCCAGCCCTCGCCGACGATTATCTTGACGGCTTCGCCGACGGTCTTCGGGTCGACCGCGTACAGCTGCATCGAGCGCGGGCTCTCGTCCGCGTCGAACGCCATCATGTGCAGCGTCTTCTCGTTGCGCTCGACCACCGCTCGCGCGGTGATCATCTCGCACACGTAGATGGAAGTGCTGCTGCCGAATTCGCGGCACAGCTTCCGGAAGGCGACGTTGGTGATACCCGCCATCGGCGCCAGCACGACCGGCGGATCAACCGGGTAGGGGCCGATTCGCAGCGCGGTCGTCGAGGCATCGAGCGAGGTCGTCACGCCGACCAGTGTAGGTTCCGCGCGAAAGTGCCCCGGGACACGTCCCGCTTCCGCGCGTATGACAGCGCCCGATACCGAAGCCCGCGGGTCCACGCACCTGGCGAAGCGATCACGTCCGTGCGGCCGCGCACGACCGGCCGGGCCGGGTGGTGGCGTCGTCGACCGGGGTTGGGTTCTTGCCGACCGGCCGGGTTCCTGCCGACCGGGTGGCGGGACCCTGCCCGCCGGGGTGCCGGCTGTTGCCCGTCTGTCCGGGTGGCGGTGCCACCCACCCTTCGGGGGGCCGGGGGCTGGGCCCCCGGTTCCTCCCTCACGGGGGTTCGGGGGCGAAGCCCCCGGGACCCGTCGTCAGACGTTCGCCATTTCCTTGTCCCGCTTGGCGGCCTCGCGGGCCAGCATGCGGTCGCGCTGCTCCTCGAACTTGAGGACGTCGCCGCCGAGCTTCTCGAGGAAGTTCCCGAGGCGCTCGCGGGTCTCCTCGCCGCGCGCGGTGAAGTCGTCGCGCTCGAAGATGCGCCACTTCTTCAGGACCGGGTTCACGACCTCTTCCAGGTGCTGGCGCAGGTCGTAGATGCCGTGCTTGGCCATCAGGACGCCGTTGCGGCGGAAGTTGGGCATGCCGGCGCCCGGCATCTGGAAGTTCTCCAGGATGAGGGTGATGGCTTCGATGGTCTGGTCCGGCGAAAGGTCCAGCGCCGCACCGCACATGTTGCGGTAGAAGATCATGTGCAGGTTCTCGTCGGCGGCGATGCGCTGCAGCAGCCGATCGGCGATGGGGTCGTCGCACACGCGCCCGGTGTTGCGGTGCGAGACGCGGGTGGCGAGTTCCTGGAAGGTCACGTACGCGACCGAGTACAGGAAGCCGGCGTCGACTTCACCGTCGGTGACCGTTGCGGGCGAAGCGAATCCGTTGGTCATGTGGATCATGCGCGCCTGTTCGAGCGCGACGGGATCGACGCCGCGGGTGACGACGAGGTAGTCGCGCATGGCGATGCCGTGCCGGTTCTCCTCGGCGGTCCAGCGGCCGACCCAGGTGCCCCAGGCGCCGTCCTGGGAGAAGTTCTCGGCGATCTCCCGGTGGTAGGAGGGGAGGTTGTCCTCGGTGAGCAGGTTGGTGATCATGGCCGCCTTGGCCAGCTCGCTCAGCTTCGACTGTTCGGGATCCCAGTCGATGCCGCCCATGGCGGCGAAGTTACGGCCCTCGTCCCACGGCACGTAGTCGTGGGGATGCCATTCCTTGGCCAGGGACAGGTGCCGATCGACGTTCGCCGCGGCAACCGGCTCCAACTCCGTGAGCAGCTCGAGTTGAGTCAGATCCTTTGCCATACATAAGCCCTTCGTATCGTGCGATCTAGCTGGTCGTACCCTCGCTGGTCTGCCGCCGCGGCCCATACCTTACGTCACCGTAGGGTGATGTGAAACTCATCCGGTTGCCATTGCGCGGCCAGTGATGGATGTCATAAGAGTTGCGACCCGGGGCGATGGTCTATCGCCGCGGGCCGCAATTCGTTAGCCGCACATTGTGATCGGGTGCGACCTACTTCTTGCCGCCCAGCAGGCCGCCCAGCACGTTGCCGAGGACACTGCCCGCGTTCTGCCCGACGGCCTTGCCGAGAATGTCTCCGAGACCGCCGGCGCCACCCTTGCCTCCGGTGGCTCCACCCAGCAGGCTACCGAGAATGTCGCCCAAAGGCCCGGCGCTGCCGCCCGCGGCGGCGGTTTCGGTCGCGGGCGCGCCGCCCGCCGCGCCGCCGCCGAGCATCTTCTTGCTCAGGTAGGCCAGCACGATGGGGGCGAGCAGGGGGAGCAGCTTCGCCATGAGGTCCTGACCGTTGCCGCCGCCGACGCCGCCGAGCGCGCTGATCACCGTGTTCTTCTCGGCCCCGAACGTCTGGTCGACGATCTGGTTGCCGCTGTCGGTATCGACCTGGTCGATGTCGACGCCGCCGTCGAGCAGCGTGGCGGGCTGGTTGGCGACCTCGCCCTCGAGATTCAGGCCGACGTCGGGGTTGCCGGCCTGCGCCTGGAAACCGCCGAGGAGAACGGGGATCGCCGCGTTGATCGCGGTGGTTGCGGTCGCTTCGTCAACTCCGAGTTTGGAGGCGATCTGTGCGACGGGGACGTTCGAGATCAGGTCATCGAAGGAAGTCATGAACTCCGCCTGTGTGTTGGCATCCCGGAAAAGCCGTACCGGGGTCACGGTAGGCGAAAACCGGACAGATTGCCACGGATTCGCGGATGTCCGGGATGTGTCGAAGGGCCCGGATTCGGCGTCCGGGCCCCTCGGCGGAAAGGTGCCCCCACCAGGGCTCGAACCTGGGACCTGCGGATTAAAAGTCCGTAGCTCTACCAACTGAGCTATAGGGGCGCGGCGGTGAGTTTAGTGGGTTGAGCGCACAAGTACTAAACGAGTATCCGGTTGCGTTCGGCGGTGCGGTGTTTGCGCTGGTCATGGTGGTTTGTCCGGGCGGGTGGCCGGGGCGTCGAGCGTGTCGGCGGCGTGGGCGGCGGGATCGGGGGGCGGTGGAAGGGGTGGTTGTGGCGGCGGGCGGGTCCGACCAGGGGGCGTCGCCGGGGCGGTGTGCGGGCGGCGCGGGGGCGGTGCGAAGCGTGCGGACCGGTCGGTGGGGATGGGTGGGTGCGTAGGGGATTCGATCGGGGGGCCGGGCGGGCGCGCGCCCGGCGTCGACGCGGCGTTGCGCCGGGCCGGCGGAGAGGGCCCGGCGGCGGCGAGGTGAGCGCGCGCTGACGTACCGGCCGGCGACACCGGAGCAATCGCGTTGCCACTCAGATTGTTTCGATATGGGCACGTGTGAATATCATCCAATGGTGATGTGTGGCAAGCTATTTGGTGCAGGAGGTGGGGACCGGTCTTTGTCGCGGCGTGGGCCGGGACGGGGGCCGGTGGCGGATGCGGTGCGGGCGGGGCTGATTACGGCAGGGGTGATCAATGAGCCGAACACCGATGGGATATCGATGAATTCAGCTATTCAGACCAATCGCCCAGCTGGTAGCTGGGGAATTGCCCTATGTGATAGGGGGCATGCTGGCTAACTGACTCGCCGGTACACCTCACGCAGGGTGCGCTTTCCGGGTACGGTGACCGACTGGTGAATTCCTGAAGAACCGGGATTGCCCCGGACGCACGGGATTCGGCTTATCGTTGATGTGCCCGAACGTGTCGCGGACGGTCTGGCCGATCGCGACTCCATCAGATGTTGCTGCGGGAGGCCAATCCAGACAAGAGGAACGCCCGGGTGCGCACCCCCTGCGGCGCACCCGGGCGGGAAAAACTATACCAGTTGGTGTGTTTCAAGTTTTTCGCGCTTTTTCGTACCAAGAGTTTGGTAATTCGGGCAAAAGCCCGTTCTGAAGTATTTGAAAGACACGTAACTTTGCGTCGAGGACACAGCTAACGCGTCCGCGACGGTAGCTAGCTTCGGAGGCGTTTCGAGCATGGCACGGCAGCAAGAGCGGGCCCGCCGGACACGCGCGGCGATCATCAGGTCCGCCGCCGTTGAGTTCGGGAAGAGCGGCTATGCCGCTGCATCGCTCAACCGCATATTGGAAGGTTCACGCGCCACCAAGGGCGCCATGTACTTTCACTTCGACTCCAAGGAGGATTTGGCCCGCGCGGTCTTGGAAGCGGCAGTCGACCGCTACCGCGTGTCCACTGAAAGATGGCTCGGCCGAGCGGATCTCGGCCCCCTGGACGTCCTGCACGGCATGATCGACGAGATCGCGCTGCGGCTGGAGAACGACATCATCATCCAGGCCGAGTTCCGGCTCATCATCGAACCCGAGTTCTACCGCGACATCCAGGCGGGTGGCGGGCGCATTCTGGGCCGGTCCATCCGTCAGCTCGCGGTCCGCGCCACCGAGCACAAACAGTTGCGCGGTGACTCCGACCCGGATCGCTTCACCCGGACCCTGGCGGCGGCCCTGGCGGGCCAGCGCTACATCGCCGATGTCCTGGGTGGTCCCGCTGATCTGCGTTCCCGTTTCACCGAGGCGCTCGAGGTGGTCGTGGATGCCACCGCGACACCGGAGTGGATCGAGGAGTTCCGGCGGGTCGGCTGGCGGGTGTCCGCGAAGCTGGAAGATCTCAATTTGGCGATCTGACCAGCGGATTTGGGAATCACACGGATGCTGTCATAAGCTATCTCCGCTCCCAACGGAAGCCGTTGAGCAACGGTCCGGAGAAATCCGGCGGGCCCCCTTCGTCTAGCGGCCTAGGACGCCGCCCTTTCAAGGCGGTAGCGCGGGTTCGAATCCCGTAGGGGGTACAACGATGGTGACATCGTTGTAGTTGGAGCAAGCAAGGCCCTGTGGCGCAGTTGGTTAGCGCGCCGCCCTGTCACGGCGGAGGTCGCGGGTTCGAGTCCCGTCAGGGTCGCAAGACTATAGCTTGGCATTCGTTCCGGGTGCCCCGGCCAGGTAGCTCAGTTGGTACGAGCGTCCGCCTGAAAAGCGGAAGGTCGCCGGTTCGATCCCGGCTCTGGCCACAAGATCGGCAAAGGCCGCATCCACCAGGATGCGGCCTTTTTCGTGTGTTCACCCACCCCGGCCGATCTTGATGAGATGCTGGAGTTATGTCTGATGACAACGAGTGGTACTACTGCATCGAGCATCACCGGGCGGAACAGGGCAAACAGTGCTGGGTGGGCGGCCGCATGGGGCCGTACCCCGACAAGGCCACCGCGGAGCGCGCACTCGAAATCGCAAAGGCCCGAAACAAAGCCGCCGACGCCGAAGAAGACTGACGACCCGCGGGAAAAGGTTGTCGCGCGTGAGCTAGGGTTTCTTGGGCGTATGGCCATGAATGCGAGCGGGAGGGCGACCCTTGAAGGTAACCGTGGTGGTGCCGACCTACAACGAGCGGGAGAACCTGCCGGTGGCGGTGGAGCGACTGACGGCGCTCGGGGTCGACGACCTGCACGTGCTGGTGGTCGATGACAACTCACCCGACGGCACCGGCGAGGTAGCCGACAAGTTGGCGGCGGATCTGCCCAACGTCGTCAGCGTGCTGCACCGTACCGAGAAGGACGGGCTGGGCCGCGCGTACATCGCCGGCATCACCCGCGCCCTGGAGGACGGCGCCGACGTGGTGATCCAGATGGACGCGGATCTCTCGCATCCGGCCGAGGTCATTCCGGCCATGCTGGAGAAGCTGGCGACCACCGACGCGGGCGTCGTGCTCGGATCCCGGTATGTGCCCGGCGGTTCCACGGCCGAGGAGTGGAAGTGGTACCGCAAGGCGCTGTCCGCCTGGGCCAACTTCTACGTGAACCTGATCCTGCGCCTGGGCGTCAAGGACGCCACCGCGGGCTTCAAGGCGTGGAAGGCCGATACGCTGCGCGCGATCGACGTGTCCTCCATCAAGAGCAACGGTTACTCGTTCCAGGTGGAGATGAACCACCGCACCGTGCGCAAGGGCATCGCCATCGCCGAGGTGCCGATCAGATTCGAGGAGCGCACGCTGGGCGACTCCAAGATGAGCCTGAAGGTGCAGCTCGAATCGGCCCTGATGCCGTGGAAGCTGTTGTTCGGCAAGCAGGTCTGAGCTCCCCCGCCTCCCCGCATATTCAGCGCACGGCAAAGAGCCGTTGCCTGTTGGGGACGCGTGACTCGGTTGGGAGCCGCGTCAATTTTGGGCGTACCCCGGGAGTTACCCCGATCCTTGCGAAATCAGTTGTCGCGTTGGGAGACTGCGGGGGGTTCGGGCCAGTTCAGTAGGGTGTTCTGCATCAGGGTGCGGACTGCCTCTATCTGGGTGTCCATGGCGGTTGGGTCCCAGGCGCTTACGTCTATCGGTGGTAGGACCGCCACGTCGACCACGCCCTTGCGGACGACGGCTGAATTGCGCCAGGCTATTTCGCCCGCGTTGCGGATGACCACCGGGATGATCGGGGCGCCCGCCTGTAGGGCTATGTGGAACGCGCCCTTCTTGAAGGGGCCTATGCGCGGGGTCAGGGAGCGGGTGCCCTCGGGGGCGATCACGACGGACAGGCCGCCGCGCAGAGTCTCGACCACCGGGGCGAGCGCGGCCCTGGCGGCGATCTTGTCGGTGCGGTCGATGAAGGTGACCTCGACCAGGCGCATCAGCGGTCCGAAGACCGGGTTGTTGGCGACTTCCTTCTTGGCGACGCCGGTGAAGCCGGTGTCGAGCACCTCGGCCAGCACGATGATGTCGAACTGGCTCTGGTGATTGAAGATGAAGACCGCGGGGCGCGGCGCGCGGGTGTGTTCGCGCCCGCTCACCCGGACACGGACCCCGCTGCCGCGCAGGGTGGAGTCGGCGGCGTGCACCAGCATGGAATCGGCCATCTGCCTGCGTTTCTTGGTGGCGGCCTTGGCCGCGACGCCGAACAGCGCCCCGCCGATCAGGCCGCCGAACGCGCCGAAGGTGCGCAGGTAGTCGCCGGTGCGCGGCGTGCGGCGCGGCCGGAAATGCAGGACGGGCCAGTCCTTTTCGGTGGCCTCCAGCACCACGCGCGGATCCGGGTTGACCGCGGTGGGCCGCCCGGCCACCTGCAGCAGCGGTAGATCCGCGGCGCTGTCGGCGTAGACCCAGCTCTCGCCCAGGTCGATGTCGCGGGCGGCGGCGAAGCGGCGGACCGCGTCGGCTTTGCCGTTGCGCCAGAGCGGTTTTCCGGCGACGTGCCCGGTGAGCACGCCGTCCTGCACCGACATGGTGGTGCACAGCACGTGCGCGATGCCGAGTTCGTCGGCGACCGGCTGCACCTGGTATCTGGTCAGCGAGCTCACCAGTAGCACGGTGTGCCCGGCGGTTTCGTGTTCGCGCACCAGCCGCCACGCTTCGGGGAACAGGTGCCCGTGCACGGTCCGCTGGAACAGTTCGGCCCCGAGCTCGGCCAGCGTGTGCTCGGGCACCCCGGCCCAGGTGTACATGGCCTGCTGCAGGAAGCGCTCGTACTCGCCCTCGCTGCGCGCCCCGCGGATGCTGGAGAGCAGGCTGGTGGCCAGGGCCCGGGCGGCCGGGCGGCGGGCCAGGCGGGGCAGCAGGCCGGGCGGGTCGAAGCCGGCGACCACGGTGCCGCCGAAGTCGAAGACGGCGGCCACGCGCGGTCCCCGCGGCCCGGAGCGGATGGCGGCGACCGCGGCCTCGATGTCCGTGGCGCCCGGGGCCGCGCGGGTGATGCCCGCGCCGGGTAGGGGCGGGTGCAGGTCCCCGCTCGCGGGGTGGGTCATCGCGGGTCCAGCCGGTTGGACGGGTCCAGGGTGGCGGCGCGGGAGATGCGCGCGGAGATGTCGCGGAGCTCGGCGGCGAAGCGCACGCGGCGCTCGACGAGGTCCGCCGGGTCGTCGCCGGGGGCGAGCAGATTGTGGTTGGCGGCGAGTTTGAGTGCGCTGCCGAACAATTCCGAGGACACCGATTCCGGGCTGTGCAGCCGCTGTTGCAGCAGCATCTGTTTGCCGACCTGCAGGCATTCGTCCAGGAACGCCTTCTTGTCGACGGGGATCTCGGGGTCGTGCGCGGCGAGCCGTTCGGCCATCACCAGTTGCGCGTCGAAGAACGAGCGCAACACCCGGTGCGCCATCATGAAGCCGGAATCGGCGAGCTGGGCCAGGATTTCGCTGCCGACGGTGCCCGCGGCGGTGCGGCGATGCCAGTGCGGGTCGACCCGCAGCATCTCCGCGGTGAGCTGGCTGGTGAACTCGGCGCGCTCGGGGAAGAAGAATTCGAATTTGAGCAGATCGCGCAGCCGGTAGGCCGCTTCCCAGCCGACGCGCAACTGATCGCCCTCGGGCGCCTCGACCGCGCTGAGCACCGCGAGTTCGAGGATGGCGCGATTGGCGAACCAGTGCACGGCGCTGTTGCGGTAGAACGCGGCTTCCAGGTGCGCGCCGGCCCCGATGGAGTACACCGGTTCCAGCCCGCCCCGGTACACGGTGACGACCTTGGCCACGGCGAGCTGTTCGAGCACCACCGACAGCCCGTGATCGGTGCGCAGGGTGCCGAGTTCGCCGCGCGGCAGGTCCCGGCTCTCGATGTAGCCGAGCACGGGTGCGATGGCCGCGCCCAATTCGGTTCGGGTGAGCGCCCGTTCGTGCACGCCGAGCAGTACCAGGGTGGTGAGGGCGTTGACGGTGATGGGGGTGACCTCGTTGATGCCGACCGCGACCTCGAAGGCCAGGCGCTGTACGGCGCGCTGTTCCAGATCGGCCTGTTCGGGGTTCTCGGCGGCGGTGGGCGGCCCGAGCGGATCACCGTGTGCGGCGAGGCGTTCGCGGCCCGACAGCGGCGTGCCGAAGCGCACGTACACGTGCCCGGCCGAATGCTGTTGATTGCGAACGTATCGCGCGAGCCAGGCCAATCCCTCGGCCTGTTTGCGCCCGCCGGTCTGTTCGTCGGCAATGGCGCCGATCTCGTTGAGCCGTTCGTAGGTAATGGAGACCGGCACCAGCATGACATCGTCGATGCGCGATGAACGCAGAGCCGCCGCAAGGTAATTCAATAACCCGTAGCGCGGCGGCCGGAGTTTTCCGGTGCGGGTGCGCCCGCCTTCGAAGTACCACTCCAGATTGAATCGTTTGGCGAGCAGATAGGCGAAGTATTCTTCGACGACCGCTTTGTACACTTCGTCGTCGCCGAAACTGCGCCGGATGAATACCGTTCCGGTGCGCCGGGCGATGGAGCCGAGCGGCCAGAAACTCAGGTTTGCCCCGCCCACCACATGATTGGGCGGAAAGTCGTTGCGGGCCAGAATGTCACCGAGCACGAACGCGTCGACATAGGACCTGTGCGAGGGCAGGAATACCAGGGGATAGCGGCGATTGAGCGCGCGCAGTCCGTCGAGTCCGGCGGGGTCGTCGTCGACCTTCCAGGTGGAGGCGTGCACCGGCCGCATCGCCTGGGTGAACAGATCCGAGACCAGCCGGCTCTGCGCGGCGACCAGTTCGCGCAACGCCTTCTCCGCGCGCCGGTACACCTCGCGCGCGGGCAGCTCCGCCGCGGCGGCGACGGCGTCGAGCCTGCGCAGGAAGGCGGGGGAGTCCAGGATCTCCTCGACCACCAGGCGCGGCACCTTGTAGCGGTCGCCGATGACGGCGCGTTCGGCGCGTTCGAGGGCGACGATGCCCGCGCGCACGATGGCGCGGGCGAACGCCTCGGGCGCACCGGCCGCGCCCGGATTGTTGGCGCGCAACTCGCTCAGCCGGGCGGGGGCGCCGGTGAGCACCAGGTGCCGGTCGGGGGCCTTGGTGACCAGGCGCCGCTGCATGAACCGGTTCGGCTTGCGCGGGTTGGACATGGTGAGCAGATCACCGAAGCTGGTGCGCCGCACGCCGTCCCGTTCGGGCGGGAGCCACAGGACGCGGACGGGCACCACGAGCGGGTCGTCCTGGCGGCCGACGAGGCGGTTGCTCACCGCGCCCGGATCGAGGTCCAATTGGGTGACGGGCGCGGTGGTTCCGAACTCCTGCGCGATGCCGCCCGCGGCGAGCCAGTTACCGATGAGCTCGCGTTCGACCCGGCCGGCGGCGTCGACCAGTGCCACCACCGAACCCGGGGTGGTAGCCGCTGCCGGGAGCCGGCTGTAGTGATCGAGCATCTCTGGATCCCTCCGCACGTGAACCGCCGCAATCCATTGAAGCGGAAACGCGGGCGCGGGGTGGGAGGTCGCACAATTCACGGCCCGGTTCGAAGTATGCGCGGACGAGGGCAGAGGTGATATTGCCCATGGCGTCCGACTTCGCCATAAACGGAAAGGTAATGCTAACCTCACTCATTAAAGTAAGGTAAGCATAACCTTGGAGGTCTGGTGTCGGCCACGGACGAACGGGTACGGCTCGATGGCGAGCAGCGCTGGGGCGAGTACGTCACCGATCCGGTCGCGGCGGTGTCCGCGCTGGCAGCAACGGAACGTTTCGGCGAATACGTAGTCTATGAACGGCCCGGAGCATGGGTTTTCGCCGCGGATCCGATCGGCGGCGTGGAGCTGGACGCGGACGAGCTGCGGGTTTCCTGGGAAGGGAACATCACCACCGGAACGTGGGATGGCAGTCCCGCGCAGGCCGTGGATCGCGCTCTCGCCGGGTTGCCGCTGGGCGCTCGTAACGCGTACGGCTGGATCGGTTTCGAGTTCTGCGCTTGGTCGCTCGGCGCGACCGCGCACGTGCATCCGCGAGCCACCCTGGCGCATCTGATGATTCCCCGCATCGAGGTCCGCATCGACGCCGCCGGTGTGCGCGTGTCCGGCGCCTCGCCCGCGGAGACCTCCGACATCCACGAGCTGATCGCGGCCTCGCAGGGCACCGCGCTGCCGGTCGCGCATCCGGTCGATGTGACCGTGGACCCGACCGGGTACGCCGATCGCGTGGCCACCGGCGTCGCCGAGATCAACGGCGGCAAGTACCAGAAGGTCATCCTGTCGCGGAAGGTGGAACTGCCCTTCGCGGTGGACGTTCCGGCCACCTATCGCCTCGGCCGGGCCAACAACACCCCGGCCCGGTCGTTCCTGCTGCGCCTGGGCGGCCTGGAAGCCGCCGGGTTCAGCCCGGAGCTGGTGGCCTCGGTCGACAGCGACCGCGTGGTCACCACCGAGCCGCTGGCCGGCACCCGCGCCTTCGGCCGCGGTAACGACGTGGACATGGCGGCGCGCGCGGACCTGCTCAGCGACCCCAAGGAGATTGTCGAGCACGCGATTTCGGTGCAGACCTCCTTCTCGGAGATCGCCGCGGTCGCCGAGCCCGAGACCACCGCCGTCTCGGATTTCATGGCGGTGCGCGAGCGCGGCAGCGTGCAGCACCTGGCCTCCACGGTGCAGGGCCGGCTGGCCGCGGACCGCAGCCCGTGGGACGCGCTGGAAATGCTCTTCCCGTCGGTCACCGCCTCGGGCATCCCGAAGGCAGCCGGCGTGGATGCGGTGTTCCGGCTCGATCACGACCCGCGCGGGCTGTATTCCGGCGCCGTGGTGACGATCTCGCCGGACGGCGCGCTCGAGGCGACGCTGGTGCTGCGCGCGGTCTACCAGAGCGGCGCGGACGCCTGGCTGCGCGCCGGCGCGGGCGTGGTCGGGCAGTCCCGGCCCGAGCGCGAGTTCGAGGAGACCTGCGAGAAGCTCGGCAGCGTGGCGCCCTACGTGGTGCGCGCACCCGAACGGGACTGATCAGACCCGCAGTTCCACACCTGTCGACCGCTCGGCCAGCTCACAGAGCTGACGGGCGGTTTTCTCGTCGTGCGAGGCGGCGCTGGACGCGGTCTCCACCGGATGCCCGCGCCACCCCCACCAGGAGTCCGGCCCGTAGTACGCGCCCGGCCGGGCGGCCGCGACCGCGGCGTACAGCGTTGGCAGCGCACCCATCTCGACACTCTGGGCCAGCACCCGGTTGCCGATGTCGATGAACTGCTCGAGGAAGTTCTCGGCCTTGGAGTTGATCTCGGTCGCGGCGTAGCCGGGATGGGCGGCCACCGCGAGCTTGGGCGAGCCCGCGCTGTCGAACCGGCGCTGGAGTTCGTAGGTGAGGTGCAGCAGCGCGAGCTTGGTCTGCGCGTACGCGCCGAACCGGCTGTAGGCGCGCCGTTCCCAGTGCGGATCCTCGAGATCGATGCGCCCGATGTAGTGGGTGTGGCTGGAGACGTTCACCACGCGCTCGGAAATCCGGTCCAGCAGTAGGCCGGTCAGCGCGAAGTGACCGAGGAAGTTCGTGCCGAAGTGCGTTTCGAAGCCGTCCGCGGTGCGGCCCCTGGGCACCGCCATCACCCCGGCGTTGTTGATCAGCACGTCCGCGTGCTCGACGGAGTCGGCGAAGGCGCGCACCGAGTTCAGATCGGCGAGGTCCAGTGCCCTGATCTGGACCCGTCCGCCGGTGATGGTGTGCGCGACCGCCTGCGCCTTGATCTCGTTGCGGCAGGCCATGATCACCTGGGCGCCGGCCTCGGCGAGCCCGCGCGCGGTGGCCGCGCCCAGCCCGCTGGTGGCCCCGGTGACGATGTACGTCCGCCCGGACAAGTCGGGAATGTTCGCTGTGTTCCAGCCGCCCATAGCATCACTCTATGACGCTTCGGGCGTGTGCGCCCGTGGTAGTGCGGTGCGGAAATTCACACGCGCACAAAAGATTCGAAGCGGGCGATCGGGATACGCACGCGCGCGATTCGTGCTCGCGCGTATCCCGGCGCGGGTCTCAGGCCCCGCGCAGCGCCTTCTTGTCGATCTTGCCGACCGCGGTGACGGGCAGCGTGTCCGCCTGGCGCAGCACGTCCGGCAGCTTGTAGGTGGCCAGGCCGCGCCCGGTCAGGAAGGTCTTGATCTCCGCCAGCGACGGCATCGCGTCCTCGACCACCAGTACCGCGCAGGCCTTTTCGCCGAGCACCGCGTCGGGCAGCCCGACCGCCGCCGCGTGCCGGACACCCGGGTAGGCGAGCAGATGTTCCTCGAGTTCGTCGCAGGAGATGTTCTCGCCGCCGCGGTTGATCACGTCCTTGATGCGGCCCGACACGATGAGGTGCCCGCTCGGCAGCTGCCGCACCAGATCGCCGCTGCGGTAGAAGCCGTCGGGGGTGAAGGCCCGCGCATTGTGTTCGGGCGCACGGTAATAGCCGCGCAGGGTGTAGGGCCCGCGGGTGAGCAGTTCGCCCTCCTCGCCCGGCGGCACGTCGTTGCCCTCGCCGTCGACCACGCGCACTTCGTCGGCGGGGGAGAGCGGACGGCCCTGGGTGGTGCAGACCAGATCGTCCGAGTCCTCGGCGCGGGTGTAGTTGAGCAGCCCCTCGGCCATGCCGAAGACCTGTTGCAGCCGCACGTTCAGTGCCGGAACCACTTCGCGCGCATTGACTTCGGCCAGGCGCGCGCCGCCGACCTGGAGCAGGCGCAGGGTGGACAGGTCCGCGTCCTCCCAGTCCACCGCGGCGGACCACAGCTGGGCCAGCGGCGGTACAACGGCGGTGACGGTGACGCCGTGCCGTTCGATGGCGGCGAAGGCGCTCTCCGGGCTGGGATCGGTGATGAAGGCCATCGCGCCGCCGGTGGCGATGGTGCCCAGTACGCCGGGGCAGGCGAGCGGGAAGTTGTGCGCCACCGGCAGTGTCGCGAGGTAGACGTCCTCGGGGCCTAGTTCGCACACGGCCGCACTGGCCTTCGCGTTGTAGGCGTAGTCGTCGTGGGTGCGGGCGATCAGCTTGGGCAGGCCCGTGGTGCCGCCGGAGACCAGCATGAGCGCGATATCGGACGCGTCCACCTCGGGCAGCGAATCGCCGTCGGCGGGAACGCTGTTCAGGTCGGTGAACTCGCCCGGGTCGCCGAGCACCAGCACGTGCGCCAGGGTGGGCGCGGCGGCGCGGACCTCGGCGGCCAGCACGCGGTAGTCGAAATCGGCCGCGCGGTCGGCGATCACGTAGGCGACCGCGCCGGACAGATTGGTGAGGTGCTCGATCTCGGCCCGGCGGTGCGCGGGCAGGGTGAGCACCGGGATGACCCCGGCGCGCAGCAGGCCGAACAGGACCGTGATGAACTCGGGGGTGTTGGGCAGCTGCACCACGACCCGGTCGCCCGGCGCGATGCCGAGGGCGAGCAGGCCGTGCGCCATGCGATCGGCCGCCGCGTCGAGGTCGGCGTAGGTCGCCGCGGGCCGGTCCGCCGTGGCCACCAGGGCGGTGCGCTCGGGCCACCGCACGGCCGCGGCGCGCAGCAGTTCGCCGAGCGGATCGCCCGCCCAGTAGCCCTCGCGCCGGTACCGCTCGGCGAATTCGGCGGGGAAGGGGACGAAGCCGGCACGGTGATCCGGTGCGGCGGTGGGTATCGATGTCACTGCTCAGGCCTCGCGTAAAGGGGATAAGGGTCTCATTACAAAGGTTAGGCAACCCTATCTCAATGGGTTACGCTCCTTCCGAACCCATCCGGGAATCCCGGGTCGGGACGGGCACCAGACAAGGAGTACCAGCGGAAATGGAGTCATCGCAGGGCGCGGGCGCGACCATTGCCAGGGACGAGATCCGGGCCGCGGTCGCCGGGCACCTCGGCCTCGAACCGGACGCCATCGCCGACCACGACGACCTCATTCAACTCGGTCTGGACTCCATCCGCACGATGAAGCTCGCGGGCTCCTGGCGCAAGCGCGGGCTGCCGGTGAACTTCGCCCAGCTCGCCGCCGAACCCAGCGTCGCCGCCTGGCATCTGCTGCTCGGTGGATCGGACGCGCCCGCCGAGACGACCGCCGCACCCGCCACCGGCGAGCCGGCTGCCGAGCCCGCCGCTGCCGCCGAGCCCGCCGCCCCGGCGCTCGTCGATGACGGCACCCCCTTCGGTCTGGCGCCCATGCAGCACGCCTACTGGGTCGGCCGCGGGGAGGGCCAGCAGCTCGGCGCGGTCGCCGCCCACCTGTACGTGGAATTCGACGGCGCGGACGTGGACGCCGAACGCCTGGAGACCGCCGCCGCCGCCCTCGTCCAGCGCCACCCGATGCTGCGCACCCGCTTCCTGGGCGACGGCACCCAGCAGACCCTGGACCGCCCCGGCCGTCCGGTGTGGAGCCTGACCGATCTGCGCGCCGCCGACGCCGAGACCGCCGAGCGCACCCTGGAAGCGTTGCGGGACAAGCGCACCCACCAGCTGATGGCGGTGGAGGACGGCCAGGTCATCGACATCGCGCTGACCCTGCTGCCGGACGGTCGCACGCGCCTGCACCTGGACGTCGACATGCTGGCCGCGGACGCCATGAGCTACCGCATCCTGATCTCTGACCTGGCCCGGCTCTACCACGGTGAGCAGTTGCCCGCGCAGGACTACACCTTCCGCGAGTACCTCGCCCGGCACGCCGAACCCGCGCCCGAACACGAGAACGACCGGCGGTGGTGGCAGCAGCGGCTGCCCGACATGGCCGGTGCGCCCGAACTTCCGCTCGCCACCGCGGCCGGTGACACCGCCGCGCGGACCGTGCGCCTGCACCGCTGGCTCTCGCCCGAGGCCAAGGCGCGCGTGTTCGCCGCCGCCCACGCCCGGGGCATAACCCCGGCCATGGCACTGGCCTCGGTGTTCGCCGAGACCATCGGCGGCTGGTCGTCCCAGCGCCGGTTCCTGCTGAATCTGCCGCTGTTCCACCGGGAACCGGTGCATCCGCAGGTGGACGGGGTCGTCGGCGACTTCACCTCCTCGGTGCTGCTCGAGGTCGACGTGACCGCGCCCGCCACCGTGACCGAGCGCGCCCAGGCACTGCAGCGCGAATTGCACGCCGCCGGTTCGCATTCGGGCTACTCCGGCCTCGAGGTGCTGCGCGATCTGGGCCGTCAGCGCGGTGAGCCGGTGCTCGCGCCGATCGTCTACACCAGCGCCATCAACCTCGGCGAGCTGTTCGCCGGGCAGGTCACCGAGACCTTCGGCGACCCGGTCTGGATCATCTCCCAGGGCCCGCAGGTGCTGCTGGACGCCCAGGTCACCGAGGTGCGCGGCGGGATCCTGTTGAACTGGGACATCCGCGAGGACGCGTTCCCCGCGGCGATGGTCGAGACGATGTTCGCCCGCTACATCGACGCGGTCCTGCGCCTGGCCGAGGTGGACGCCGACGGCCGCGAACACGCCCCGGCGGGCGGCGCGGGCTGGGACGCCGACGCCGCGGTGCGAATCCCCCTGGAACAGGCCGTGATCCGCGCCCAGGTGAACGCCACCGACGGCCCGGTGACCGGCCGCGCCCTGCACACGGGCCTGTTCGACCACGCCGCCGCGAACCCCGGCGCTCCCGCGGTGATCTGGGAGCGCGACGCGAGCACCGACCACATCGCCGCCACGGTGTCGTCGACCGGCGGCGCGGCATCGAACGGCAGCGCGGCATCGAACAGTAGCGCGAGCTCGAACGACGACACGGGTTCGAGCGTCACTGCGGCGTCGAACAACGCGGGATCGAACGCCGATACGGCGTCGACCGAAAGTGCGGCGTCGACCGGTAGCGCGTCGGTGGACGGTAGCGCGGGGTCGACCGGTAGTGCGGGGTCGACCGGCCTTGGGCTTCCGGGCGGGAATGGGGCATCGACCGTCGCTGCGGCGCAGGGTGATTCCGGCGCATCGGACCCGGTCGTGGAGACGCTGACCTACGGCGGGCTGGCCGCGCAGGCGCTGGCCATCGCCGGGGCCCTGCGCGCGGCGGGCGTCCGCCCGGGCGACGCCGTCGCCGTGCAGCTGCCCAAGGGGCCGGATCAGATCGTGGCGACCGTGGGCGTGCTGGCCGCGGGCGGCGTGTACGTGCCGATCGGCTTCGACCAGCCGGCCGCGCGGCGGGCCGAGATCCTGCGGACCGGCACGGTGGTGGCGGCGCTGACCGCGGGGGCGGTGGTGCCCGAGGTGCCGACCCTGGACCTGGCGGACGCGCGCGTGTACCCGGAACCCCTGGATGAGCCGGTGATCGGCGACTCCGAGGGCATCGCCTACGTGCTGTTCACCTCCGGATCGACCGGTAAGCCCAAGGGCGTGGAGGTGCCGCATCGCGCCGCCATGAACACCATCGACGACCTGAACGAGCGCTTCGAGATCGGCCCGGCCGACCGCGCGCTGGCGCTGTCGGCCCTCGAATTCGACCTCTCGGTGTACGACATCTTCGGCCTGCTCAGCGTCGGCGGCGCGGTCGTCGCGGTGAACGACGCCCAGCGCACCGATCCGGCCCGCTGGGTGGAACTGCTGCGGCGGCACGGTGTTTCGGTGCTGAACTGCGTGCCCAGCCTGCTGGACATGACGCTGGCGGCCGCCGCCGGTCAGCGCCTGGACAGCCTGCGCATGGTGATCCTGGGCGGCGACTGGGTCGATGTGGCGCTGCCCGGCCGGCTGGCCGCGGTGGCCCCGCGCTGCCGCTTCGCGGGCCTGGGCGGCGCGACCGAGACCGCCATCCACTCCACGATCTGCGAGGTGGTCGGCGCGCAGGTGCCCGCCGAATGGTCGGCGGTGCCGTACGGCACCCCGCTGCGCAACGTGCGCTGCCGGGTCGTCGGCCCGTCCGGCAACGACTGCCCGGACTGGGTCACCGGCGAACTGTGGATCGGCGGCGACGGCGTGGCCGCGGGCTACCGCGGCGACCCCGAGCGCACCGCGGACCGCTTCGTCGCGCACGAGGGCCTGAACTGGTACCGCACCGGCGATCTCGCGCGCTACCTGCCCGACGGCGGCCTGGAGTTCCTGGGCCGCGCCGATCACCAGGTGAAGATCCGCGGCTACCGCGTGGAACTCGGCGAGGTGGAGAGCGCCCTGCGCGCGCTGCCCGGTGTCCGGCACGCCATCGCGGCCATCATCGGCATGGCCGCGCCCAAGCTCAGCGCCGTGGTGGTGCCCGATGACGGTGTGACCCTCGCGGTTCCGGAGCTGCTGACCGCGGCCGCGGAGCTGCTGCCCGGCTACATGATCCCCACCCGGGTGGAACTGCTCACCGAACTGCCCTTCACCTCGAACGGCAAACCGGACCGCAAGGCCATCGCGGGGCTGCTCGCGGCGGAGGACGAGACCGGTGAATTCGTCGCGCCCGCAACCGATCCCGAGCGGGCGGTGGCGGACATCGTGGCCACCGTGCTGGATCGCGACCGGGTCGGCGCGACGGACGACTTCTTCGCCCTCGGCGGCGACTCGGTGCTGGCCACGGCCGTCATCGCCCGGGTCCGCGACTGGCTCGATTCGCCCGACGCCGTGGTGGCGGACTTCTTCGCCGCCCGCACGGTCGCGGGCCTGACCGGGCGGCTGCTGGACCGCGAGCAGCGCGCCGGGCAGGCGGGCCGCCTGGCCAAGGTGGCCGCGCTCTACCTCGAGGTGGCCGCGATGACCGACGACGAGGTGCTCTCACACTCCTGAGAGCTGACGACTCTCTTGCGAAAACGGTGATCCCCGTGCCTGTTTCGGCGCGGGGGTCACTGTGCTGTCCGCACCGGCGCGAGTGGACCGTCCGGCTCAGTGCGAGTCCGGCAGCACGCAGCCGCCCTGCAGAATGCCGAGATCGTGCGGCAGCCGATAGCAGGCGGGATCGTCGGGCAGCTTCCAGTGGAAGCCCTCCAGGAAGAACGTCGCCACCAGGTTCACGATGATCACCAGCGCCAACAAGCCCAGTGCCGCCGCGCCGATCGCGCGATGCGGGCGATCCGGCAGGTCGGTGGCGGCCGTGCTGTGCGAGAAGGCCAGCGCCACACCGACGGTCGTGACCGCCGCGACGAACAGCACCAGCGCCCACACGTACAGGTGCAGACCCAGATACGCGCCGCCGTAACCCTTGTCGCCCGGCAGGATGTGCAGCATGGTCTGACGCCAGGCGGTGAAGCCGCCGCCGAAACAGGCCACGATGGCCAGGCCCCAGCCGACGGCGTAGTCACGCGGCGTGATGCGCCCGTTCATGCCCTTGCGCACGATGTAGGCGCCGCCCAGCGCCGCCAGCATCATGAAGTAGCGCTGCAGCATGCACAGCGGGCACGGGTACTCCCAGTTGCCGAACTGGAAGCCGAGCCCGCCGCAGACCACACCGGCCCAGCCCACCACGAAGATGACGGCCAGCCAGTACTGCACCTGCCCGAGCGCGCCGGTGGCCCGGGCGCCGGTCGTGGCGGCGGTGGCGCTCACCATGTCAGGCCCAATCCGAGTCCGCTGGTGATGTGCAGCCTCAGCAGGAGGCCGCACGCGAGGAAGGCGAGGAACCAGCCGGTCAGAACAGACCGCCGGGAACTGTCTCGGAGGATCAGGAAAAGCACGCACAGCAAACCCATGAGTATGAGCGTGTCCATCTCGCGGACGCTACCTATTCGGCCGGTCGGTTCGGGTGGAACGCGCGCGGACACGCCGCTGCCGCGACGTGACTCGAAGGGTGTGGCTAACTCTCGGATACATGAACGTTCCGGCGGGTTGAATTCGACACCCGGCGGCCGTACCCGGACCACCCTAAACTCGATCCGGTGAGTGGTTGGGACATCGCGGACATCCCGGATCAGACCGGTCGGACGATCGTCGTGACGGGCGCCAACAGCGGGCTCGGCAAGGTCACCGCCGGAGCGCTGGCGCGCGCGGGCGCGCAGGTGATCATGGCCTGCCGCAACGAGGTCAAGGCTCGCGGCGTCGCCGACGAGATCGGCCACGGCGCGCAGGTGCGCCGCCTGGACCTCGCCGATCTGACCTCGGTGCGCGAGTTCGCCGATGGCGTCGACACGGTCGATGTGCTGATCAACAACGCGGGCATCATGGCTCCGCCCGCGGGCCGCACCGCCGATGGTTTCGAAACCCAGTTCGGCACCAATCATCTCGGTCATTTCGCGCTGACCGGGCTGCTGCTGGATCGGGTCCGGGAGCGGGTGGTGACGGTGTCCAGCGGCGCGCACGCCGCCGGAAAGATCGATCTCGCGGACCCGAACTGGGAGCGCCGCAAGTATCAGCGCTGGCCCGCCTACGGCCAGTCCAAACTCGCCAACCTGATGTTCGCCTACGAATTGCAGCGCAGGCTCACCGCCGCCGGTTCGGCCAAACTCTCGGTCGCCGCGCATCCCGGCTATGCCGCCACCGGCCTGCAATCACATACCGACTCCTTCTACGACGGTCTCATGGCCGTGGGTAACCGGGTATTCGCGCAGAGCGCGCACATGGGCGCGCTGCCGACGCTGTACGCCGCCGTCGCGCCCGAGGTCGAACCCGGCGGCTACTACGGACCGGGCGGCCCGCTGGGGCTGCGCGGCCATCCGGCCAGCAGTGGTTCCACCACCGCCTCCCGCGACGAGGTCACCGCGCGGCGCCTCTGGGAACTCTCGGAACAACTGACCAAGGTCACCTTCCCCTTCACCCGCCGCTAGCCCCCGCCCCGCCCGGCCTCGCCCGCCCCGGCCCCGCCCCGCCCCCCCCGAATGCGCGGCCGGTACTCCCGCTCAAAGGTTCGCGGCCGTCTCGGTCTGGACTGACGGAGCGGAGGAGCGAAGCGGGGGAGCGGAGGAGGGAAGACCGAGACCTCGGGGCCGCGAACCCCGCCCGGAGCGCAGCGGAGGGCAATAGACACAGTGTCGGACGCCACACGCATGAAGTGTCATTTCTGGTACGGTGCAGGACATGCAGCGCGTGTATTTCTGGTTTAGCCAGCCGGCCCCGGGTGGGCCGAGCGGCGTGAACCTGCGCTGACTTCCTCCACCCCGAGCCGGACACGAGACCGGCTCCACGGGGAATTCGAAACCCTCTGCGTGGGTCGGCCTGAGAAAAGGAACCCACGATCATGACACTCGCCGCGGATCTGACACGGCACGCCGACCTCGACGACCAGCGCACGCTGAGCGTGAGCCCGCTGCTGTCGCCCGCCGACGTGCGCGCCTCGCATCCGATCGACGACACCCTCGCCGACGTCGTGCGCGCGGGCCGCAAGGCCACCGTCGACGTTCTCAACGGCGACGACGACCGCCTCATGGTGATCGTCGGCCCGTGTTCGGTGCACGACACCGATGCCGCCATGGATTACGCGCGCCGCCTCGCGGCCAAGGCGCAGGAACTCGGCGACCGGCTGCACGTGGTCATGCGCGTCTACTTCGAGAAGCCGCGCACCACGCTCGGGTGGAAGGGTCTGATCAACGACCCGCACCTGGACGGCAGCTTCGACATCAACACCGGTCTGCAGGTCGGCCGCCAGCTGCTGGTGGACATCACCGCGCTGGGTCTGCCCATGGCCGTGGAATACCTCGATCCCATCACCCCGCAGTACATCGCGGATCTGGTCTCCTACGGCGCGATCGGCGCCCGCACCGCCGCCAGCCAGGTGCACCGCCAGCTCTCCAGCGCCCTGTCCATGCCGGTCGGCATCAAGAACGGCACCGACGGTGACGTCCAGGTCGCGGTCGACGGCGTGCGCGCCGCGGCGGCCAGCCACGTCTTCCCCGGCACCGACCTCGACGGCCGCTCGGCGCTGATCCGCACCGCAGGCAACCCGGACTGCCACGTGATCCTGCGCGGCGGCAGCAACGGCACCAACTTCGACGCCGACTCCTGCGCGGAAGCCCTGCTGCGCCTGGAGAAGTCGTCGCTGGCCCAGCGCCTGGTGGTGGACGCCAGCCACGGCAACAGCAACAAGGACCACAACAAGCAGGTCGACGTCGTCACCGACATCGCCGAGCGCATCGCCGGCGGCGAGCGCACCGTCGTGGGCCTGATGATGGAGAGCTTCCTGGTGGCCGGCCGCCAGGACCTCACCCTGGGCAAGGCCGAGGAGCTCACCTACGGCCAGTCCATCACCGACGCCTGCCTGGACTGGAACGTCACCGCCGAGCAGCTCGACCGCCTGGCCGACGCCGTCGCCCGCCGCCGCGCGCAGGCCTGAAAACCCGCGCCGCCGAGCGTTATTCGCCGCCCCGCGGGGTGGCGATGACGCACAGCAGGTCCCCGGCGTGCACCACGCGCTGATCGAAACCCGCCGCCGACAAGTGTCCGAACAGCTTGTCCGGGGCGGGTTTCGGGCTTTCCGGAGGATCGTCGGGCCCGCCGTAGCCGTACACGAGATACAGGATTCCGCCGGGCGCGAGCAGCTCGCGCACCATCGCGAGTCCGCCATCGGCGTCGCGAGTCCAGAACAGATTCACGTTGCACGCCAGGATCCGGTCGAACGGGCCGCCCGCCGCCCGGAGCAGCGCGGTCGCGCCCGGGCTCGGCACATCCGCGTGGACCAGGTGCAGCCTGCCCGAATCGAGCAGGGCGGCATGCTTTTTCGCCGACCGGGCGATCGCGGTGGCGGACCGGTCGACGACCACCAGCGTGCCGGTGCGCAGCCCAGCGGCCAGGTATGCCGCCGACGGACTCGACCCCGCGCCGATCTCCAGGATCCGATCGCTCGCCCGGATGTCCAGCATCCGTGCGATCCATTCGAACCGGTCCTCGCCGGCCATCAGGCGGGCCGCGGGGAGATCGGCCAGGCCGGGGCGGGGCCCGGGGGATCGCTGATCAGGCGGCTCGCTATCCAGCAGTCGTGGCGGGTGCCGCGCTGGAGGGTGCCGCCGCGCAGCAGGCCCTCGTAGCGGAAACCCGCGCGCCTGGCCACCGCGGCCGAGTCGTGATTGCCCGCCAGCGCCCGCCATTCGATGCGCACCAGGCCCAGGAAGCCCGGGTCGAAACCGGCCGCGCAGACCAGGTTCACCGCGCGGGTCATCAGCCCGCGTCCGCGCAGTTCGGGGGCGAGCCAGAAGCCGATCTCGCTCGCGCCGTCGTCGCGCCGGGACTCGCTGGGGCCCAGCCCGATCATGCCCCGCACCGCCCCGTGCTCACCCAGCCGCAGCGCCCATGTGGGGGTGCGTGCGGCCCAGCCCGGGATCACCGCGTCGCACACGAAAGTCTCGGCGTCACTGCGGCGGTAGGGGACCGGCATCGTGGTCCAGCGGCCGACCGACGGCTCCTGACAGCAGGCGGTGATGGCGTCGATGTCGTGCACGGTCGGCGGGGAGAGCCAGAGCGGGCCGTCCGAGAGCGTCTGCGGATCCACCGGGCCATGCTGACACGGAACCGCGCACGGGCGCACCGGGTTTGCGGGTCCGGTGCGGGCCGGGCCGGGTCCCCTCCGTAGCATCGGAGCGATGGTTGCCGCTCTGCTCGCCGACTTGTTCGAAGGCCACAGGTCCCACCTGCTGTCGGTGGCCTACCGCCTCACGGGCAGTGTCGCCGACGCCGAGGACGCCGTACAGGAGGGCTGGCTGCGCCTGGCCGTGGCCCGGCAATCGGAGATCGAGGACCTGCGCGCCTGGCTCACCACGGTCGTCAGCCGCATCTGCCTGGACCGGCTGCGCAGCGCCGCCGTCCGCCGCGAACAGTACGTCGGGCAGTGGCTGCCCGAACCCATCGTCACCTCCGCCGCGCCGTCCAGCACCCCCGATCCGCTGGCCGCGCTGGTGCGCAAACAGGACTGCCGTTTCGCCGCGCTGGTCGTCATGGACGCGCTGACCCCGCCGCAGCGGGTGGCCTTCGTGCTGCACGACGGCTTCGGGGTGCCGTTCGACGAGATCGCCGGCGTGCTCGACATCTCGGTCGAGGCCGCGCGGCAACTGGCGGTGCGCGCTCGGAAAGCCTTGGCGCACACGCCCGAACCAGTCCCGGACGAGGAACACAACCTCGCCGTGCAGCAGTTCCTGGAGGCGCTGCTGCGGGGCGATGTGAACAGCGTGATCGCCGCGCTGCACCCGGACGCGCGCACCATCGGCGACGCCGGCGGCACCACCGGCACCGCGATCAACATCGTGGAGGGTGCGGAGAAGAACACCCGCCTGTGGCTGGGCCTGCGCACCCGGTACGGCTTCAACGATCCCGAACGTCTCGCGGGCGGTTTCGAACCCGTGCTGGTCAACGGGCAGCTGGGCATGCTCATTCACGAGCGCGCCTCGGAGAACGGCTACCCGGGCACCCCCATGCGGATCTACGGCTACACCGTGCGGGACGGAAAGGTCTGGGGCATCTACGATCTGGTGAATCCGGCCAAGCTCACCGGCGTCCGGCTGCCGAATTAGCTCGCGCTGATCCGAATGCGCGCCGCGCCCGGCGCACCCCCGGCGAGCCGTGTGCTCGGCGCGGGAAATGCCGACGTGAACCCGCCGCCGAGCTGCCCGGCCCCCGCTCGAGCCCCGCGGGACATCGCGCTGAGCTGCGGAGCGAGCGGCCGCGCCGAACCCGGCCGGGCGGCTCGGCGCGCCCGGTTCGACTATTCTCCGGGCATGCCCGAAATTCCCACCGTCGCCCGGCTGCGCCCGTACGCGTCGACGATCTTCGCGGAGATGACAGAGCTCGCCGTGCGGCACGGTGCGGTCAATCTGGGGCAGGGTTTCCCCGACACCGACGGGCCCGCGGGCATGCTGGAGGTCGCCCGTCAGGCCATCGCCGACGGCTTCAACCAGTACCCGCCCGGCCGCGGGGTCCCAGCGCTGCGCCAGGCCATCGCGGTGGACCGGGTCCGGCGCTACGGCACCCACTACGACCCGAACAGCCAGATCCTGGTGACGGTCGGGGCGACCGAGGCCATCGCCGCCACGATCCTGGGCCTGGTCGAGCCCGGCGACGAAGTGGTGCTCATCGAGCCGTACTACGACTCCTACGCCGCGGCCGTGGCGCTGGCGGGCGCGCACCGCCGCACCGCGCGACTGGTGCCCGACGGTGACGGCTTCGTCCTGGACCTGGACAGCCTGCGCGCCGCGATCACGCCGAAAACCCGGATGCTGCTGGTGAATTCGCCGCACAACCCCACCGGCACCGTGCTCTCGCTCGCCGATCTCACCGCCATCGCCGAATTGGCCATCGAACACGACCTGTACGTCATGTCCGACGAGGCGTACGAGCACCTGACCTTCGACGGGCATCGGCACCACAGCATTTCGACGCTGCCCGGCATGTACGAGCGCACCATCGTGATCTCCAGCGCCGCGAAGACCTTCAGCGTCACGGGCTGGAAGATCGGCTGGGCCTGCGCCCCCGCCCCGCTGCTGGACGCGGTGCTCGCCGCCAAGCAGTTCCTCACCTTCGTCGGCGGCGGCCCGTTCCAGCCCGCCATCGCGCACGCCCTCACCCACGAACAACACTGGGTCGAGGCGTTGCGCGACACCATCGCCGACAAGCGCCTGCGCCTGTCCGCGGCCCTGTCCGAGGCGGGCTTCGGCGTGAAACGCAGCGACGGAACCTATTTCGTCTGCGCCGACATCACCCCCCTCGGCGCGACCGACGCCTACGACTTCTGCCGCGAACTCCCCGCCCGCCTCGGCGTGGCGGCGGTCCCGGTCAGCGTCTTCGCGGACGACAAGGAGAGCTGGAATCACCTGGTGCGCTTCACATTCTGCAAGAAAGAGGAAACGATCGCCGAGGGCGTCCGTCGCCTGCGCGCGGGCAGCACCGCCGCGACCAGGTAGCCCCGCCTCCGGCCGCCGAGCAGTGGTCGGACATCGGCGGATTCGCTCCTGACGCCCCCCGCGCTTCTTCTGGCCTGCGAGCAGCGGGGACGGCTCATGTCGGTTCGGATGCGGAGTGCGCGGCCGCCCGCGCCGTCGGATGGCCGGCGAGCTCGCGTCGTGCCGTGTGGGTCGCCGTGCGGTCCAGCGGTCGCCGACTGGACCGCGACAGGGCGCGGCCGGTCGCGCAGGATCGAGGACATGATCGGAACTGCGGCGGTGCTCGGGGTTGCGGCGGCGGCACTGACGATGGTGCTGACGCCGGGGCCGAACATGATGTATCTGGTGTCGCGGACCGTCTCGCAGGGGCGGCGGGCCGGATTCGTGTCGCTGGCCGGGGTCGCGGTGGGGTTCGCGGTGTATCTGGCGGCGGCCACGGCCGGGATCACCGCGGTGTTCGCGGTGGTGCCCGGGTTGTATCTGGCGCTGAAGCTGGCCGGGGCGGCGTATCTGTGCTGGCTGGCGTGGAAGGCGCTGCGGCCGGGCGGGGTGTCGGCGTTCGCGCCGGCCGAGCTGCCCGCGGACCCGGCCCGGCGGCTGTTCACCATGGGCCTGGTCACCAACCTGCTCAATCCCAAGATCGCCATCATGTACATGGCGCTGATTCCGCAGTTCGTGGTTCCCGCGGCCGGGAGCGTGTGGTTGCAGAGCCTGTCGCTGGGCGCGGTGCAGATCGCGGTGGCCCTGACGGTCAACGCGCTGATCGTGGTGAGCGCGGGCGCGGTCGCGACCTTCCTCGGCGGCCGCCCGCTCTGGCTGCGCGCCCAGCGCTACGTCACCGGCACGGTGCTGGGGGCGATGGCCGCCCTCGTCGCCACCGACCGAGCCCGTCCGCTGCCCGCCTGAGTCCACGCGAATCCTGTTGCGCGCGAGCGGCAGTACACCGGCGGCGACTCGTGCGCCGTCGCCGGGCCGCACCCGCACCGGCCCGGGACTCGCGCTACAGGTGCAGGCTGCCCGGGTACAGGTACTCGTCGGCGGGCGGCTCGGTGCGATCCAGCCACGCCTCGAAGAATCCGGTCAGCTCGTGGGTTGTCCTGGACTGCATGAACTTCCGGAACTCCGGCATCGAGGCGTTGCCGAAGCGGTGCGTGCTCACGAACTCCTGGATCGCGGGGAAGAACACCGCGTCCCCGATCGTGCGGCGCAGCGCGTGCAGGAACAGCGGCCCCCGGTAGTAGACCGAGGTGAATTCCTTTCCGGCGCCGGGGTTCTGCAGCGCGTTCTGCCAGAACTTGGGATTGCCGTAGAACTCGTCGAGGGTCTCGTGGTACATCGCGTCCACGTCCTTACCCTCCTTGCGCTCGGGCCACAGGTAGTCCGCGGTGTAACTGGCGAAGCATTCGTTCAGGCAGATGTCGGACCACTGCTTCACCGACATGGAGTCGCCCCACCACTGATGGGCGATCTCGTGCACCACCGTGTCGAGTTCGGTCCAGGGCGCGTAGATGGGCCGGGACTGCGTCTCGAGCGAGAACTCGAGTTCGGTGTCCACGTAGATCCCGCCCGCGGTGTCGAACGGGTAGGGCCCGTACAGCTCCTCGCTGAAATCCAGGATCTCGGGCAGTCGCCGTTCGGTCTCCATCGCCTTCATCGCCTCCGGCGCGAACGCGCTCAGCAGCGGGGTGCCGTTGGCGCGCCGCTGCTCCAGGAATTCGAACCGGTCGATGGCGATGGTGGTCAGATAGCCGATCACCGGCTGGCGCATCTCGAAATCCACGGTGCGATCCGCTCCGCGCACCTCGTCCCGCACCTTCGCCCCGATCGACATGACCTCCCATTCGGCGGGCACCGTCGCGTGCAGCGTGAAAGTGGCCTTGTCCAAAGGCGTGTCGTTGAGCGGATACCAGCTGCTGGCCGAATGCGGTTCGCCCGCGGTGAAGGCCCCGCCGCTGGGGGACAGCACCCAGCCCTCGCCGTCGGTGTCGGTCACCGCGCCCGCGTAGTCGACCTGCACCGAGAACGGCAGCCCGGGCAGCAGCGGCAGCAGCGGCGTGAGCACCAGTTCGTGCTCGCCCGTGCGCTCGAACCAGGCGGGCAGATTGTTGACCGACACCTTGGTGACCGGCGGCCCGCTGTAGTCGAGGTTGAACATGCGCAGCGGCTGCGTCGCGGTCGCGTCCACCCGGGTGGAACCGGTCAGCTCGTGCGTCTGCGGCACGTAGCCGAGGGTGACGTCGTAGTGCCGGACGTCGTAACCGCCGTTGCCGTCCAGCGGATAGTAGGGGTCGCCCACACCCGCCGCGCCCACGAACGGATCGCTCACCTCGGCCCGCGCCGGACTCGCCGTCGCCACGGCCAGCGCCGCGACGCCGATCACGGTGTACCGCCGCCACTTCGTGCTGCTCATGCGCCGCGCAAACCCCTTTCCGGCGTTCATCGCCGATGAGGCGATGCTAGCCGCCGTGCGCTCGTGAGCCCGGCAACCGACTCGTTGCGGCCCCTTCGCGGGGGCGCCGATCGCGGCCGGCGGCCCCGGCGTCAGTGGCCGGTGGAGCCGGACACCGCGACGCTCGCGCCCAGCCCGATGATCATCACGCCGCCCGCGCCGCCGACCGCCTCCAGCCGCTTGGGCGAGCGCGCGAACCACTCTCGGGCGAGCCCGGCCATCAACGCCCACGAGGAGTCCGAGACCAGCGCGATGCCGATGAAGATCAATCCGAAGATCAGCAGCTGCAGCGGGACCGGCCCGCCCTCGGGCGCGACGAACTGCGGCAGCACCGCCGAGAAGAAGATGATGGCCTTCGGATTGCTCACCCCGACCAGGAACGCCTGTCGCAGCATCCGCCCGCCTTCGCCCGGATCGGCGGACGCCTCCCAGGCCTCGCGCAGCGACCGGCGCTGCCGAATCGCCTGTATTCCCAGGTGAATCAGATACACCGCGCCCGCCAGTTTCACCACGGTGAGCGCGACGGCCGAGGCCGCGATCACCACGCCGAGACCGGCGGCGACGAACAGCAGGACCACGAGCACCCCGGCGGAATGCCCGAGCACGGAGAACATCGCGGCCCGGCGGCCGTGCGTGAGTGCGCGGCCGATGACGAACAGCACGCCCGGACCGGGGATGACGATCAGGGCCACGGCGGCAACGAAGAAGGCCACCAGATTCGCGCCGGGGATCATCCTGTCGATGCTACTCAGCGGCACAAGCCTTTTCGCCGGAACGACGGCGGGCTACCCGCGCATTTCCTCGGGCAGCTGCTGGGGATCGAGCAGCAGTCGCTTGGCGTCGACCCGGCGGGCCTTGGCGGCCAGGTCGAGATTATCGGTGAGCAGCTGCCACTCCACTTCGCGGATGGCGGCGCGAGCCCGTTCGATGACGTTCAGATCCCGGGTGCCCCAGGCGATGGGCATGGCGCTGACCGTCTGCCGCAGATCGACCGACCCCGGTGCCCGATCGACCCGGACCGTGACCGCGGGCACCCGCTCCCCGGCGCGCGCGTGATGGCCCGGCAGCGTGCGCACCGAGCGCGTCACCAGCGCGTAGCGCGGCCCGTCCGAACTGGGTTTGGCCAGCTTCACGAGCGCCAGCAGCAGGACCCCGCGGCCGTTGATCTCCGACACCACCGCCGGCACGAGTTCGCCTGCGGCGTACAGCTTGTCGACCCGGCCCCGGTGCGGGGTCCACAGCCCGATGAACAGCGAGGTGGCCGCGCCCAGCGCGAACGCCACCGCGAGCAGGTACGACCACGGATGATCCAGCCACACCAGGTAGGCGGTGCCGACCCCGAGCAGCACGGCCGCCCCGATCGCCACCACCCGCAACCGCCGCAGATCCGCGACGACTTCGTTGACCGCCCGGGCATGCTCACGGTCCACCGCGAATTCGAAGCGTCGCACGTGCGTTCCCTCTCGCCTACTGGAGGCTGTCTCTCCAGTTATCCTAACGTCGGCCCCAGCAGGTCGTCCGCATCGGTGATGCGGTAGGCATACCCCTGCTCGGCCAGGAAACGCTGCCGGTGCGCGGCGTATTCGGCGTCCAGGGTGTCACGCGCGACCACCGAATAGAAGTGCGCCTGGCCGCCGTCCTGTTTGGGTCGCAGCAGCCGCCCGAGTCGCTGCGCCTCCTCCTGCCGCGAGCCGAAGGTGCCCGAAACCTGAACCGCCACAGAGGCTTCCGGTAGATCGATGGAGAAGTTCGCGACCTTGGACACCACCAGCACCGGGATCTCCCCGCGCCGGAAGGCGTCGAAGAGCTCCTCGCGCTCCTTCGTGCGGGTGGAGCCCTGGATGACGGGCGCGTTCAGATGCGCGCCCAGCTCCTCGAGCTGATCCAGGTACGCCCCGATCACCAGGCTCGGCGAACCCTGGTGCCGAGCCAGAATCGATTCCACCACCGGCAGTTTGGTGCGCGCGGTCGAGCACAGCTTGTAGCGCTCCTCCGGCTCGGCGACCGCGTAGGCCATGCGCTCGGCGTCGGTGAGGGTCACCCGGACCTCGACGCAGTCGGCCGGGGCGATCCAGCCCTGTGCCTCGATGTCCTTCCACGGCGCGTCGTAGCGCTTGGGGCCGATGAGCGAGAACACGTCGCCCTCGCGGCCGTCCTCGCGCACCAGGGTCGCGGTCAGGCCGAGGCGGCGGCGCGACTGCAGATCCGCGGTCATGCGGAACACCGGCGCGGGCAGCAGGTGCACCTCGTCGTAGATGACCAGGCCCCAGTCGCGGCTGTCGAACAGCTCGAGATGCCGGTACTCGCCCTTGGATTTCCGCGTGATCACCTGGTACGTGGCGATGGTGACGGGGCGGATCTCCTTGCGCTCGCCGGAGTATTCGCCGATCTCGTCCTCGGTGAGCGAGGTGCGCGCGAGCAGCTCGCGCCGCCACTGCCGCCCGGCCACGGTATTGGTGACCAAAATGAGGGTGGTCGCCTTGGCCTTGGCCATCGCCGCCGCGCCGACCATGGTCTTGCCCGCGCCGCAGGGCAGCACCACCACGCCCGAGCCGCCCGCCCAGAACGAGTCGGCGGCCAGTTCCTGATAGTCGCGCAGGTGCCAGTTGCCGCCGGAGTAGTCCAGGTCGATGGTGTGCGCCTCGCCGTCGACGTACCCGGCGAGGTCCTCGGCCGGCCAGCCGATCTTGAGCAGCATCTGCTTGATGCGCCCGCGCTCGGAGGGATGCACCACCACGGTGTCCGGGTCCACACGCGCGCCGAACATGGGCGCGAGCTTCTTGTGCCGCAGCACCTCCTCGAGCACCGCGCGATCCAGGCTCACCAGGGTCAGGCCGTGCGCGGGATTCTTCACCAGCTGCAGGCGGCCGTACCGGGCCATGGTGTCGACGATGTCCACCAGCAGCGGCTGCGGGACCGCGTACCGGGAGTACTTCACCAGCGCGTCCACCACCTGCTCGGCGTCGTGCCCGGCCGCGCGCGCGTTCCACAGCGCCAGCGGGGTGATGCGATAGGTGTGCACGTGTTCGGGCGCGCGTTCGAGCTCGGCGAAGGGTGCGATGGCCTGGCGGGCGGCGTTGGCCGCGGCGTGGTCGATCTCCAGCAGTAGTGTCTTGTCGCTTTGAACGATGAGCGGACCCTGGACCGAATCGGTCACGGCACCTCCTGGCTTGTCGGACCCGATCGGGCCGTTGTCCATTGTTCCTGATCGCGCCGACAGGTTGTCGCGCGGAGCGCGGGTCCGCTACCACCGGCGCGAGCACCGCCGGTGACGGGCAGGGGGCCGGGCGGGTGGGGACGGTTCTGGTGTCCGGCACGGCCGGGCGCGCTCGTCGAGCGTGGACAACGTCCACCGCGGCTCGAGTATTTCGGCCGAAACGATCAAGCCCCCAGTTTTCGTGGCTACGATCACACCCAACTTGGGCAACTGTCCAAGTTGGACGATTGATCCACACCGCCCGGTTCACGAGACCGGGCGGCGACACCTGAATAGAGGTTGCCGATGCGCAGGGGACACCGAGGCGGACGATGGGCGGCGGGGCTGATCACCGCGGCGCTCGGGGCCGCGCTACTGACCGCGCCGCCGAACGCGACCGCCGCACCGGCGGGCGAGACCCTGCACATCGAGGGCGGCGACTTCGTCGACGAATCCGGACGCGTCGTGCTGCTGCACGGTGTGAACAACGTGGACAAGGACGCGCCCTACGTCGAACTCGGCGACGGCTTCACCCTCACCGATCAGGACGCGGCGCTGCTGGCCGGGCACGGCTTCAACACCGTGCGGCTCGGGGTCTCCTTCGACGGCCTGATGCCCACCCGCGGCGTGGTCGATACCGCCTACCTGGACCGGGTCGGCGCGGTGGTGGACACCCTGGCGCAGTACGGAATCCACACCCTGCTCGACAACCACCAGGACGGGCTGTCGAAGATCTGGGGCGGCAACGGCTTTCCCGAATGGTCGCTGAGTTCACGCCCGAGCGCCCTCGAACCCAACCTCGGCTTCCCGCTCTACTACCTCATGCCCAGCATGAACCTGGGCTGGGACGAGGTGTGGAACAACAACAACGGCGTCCTGGACTACCTGGGCCAGGCGCTCGGCGCGCTCGCCGCCGAAATGAACGGGCGCGCGGGGGTACTCGGCATCGAGTTGATCAACGAGCCCTGGCCGGGCACCCCGTTCCTGTCCTGCTTCCCCAACGGCTGCCCCGGCTTCGACGCCAAATATCAAGGGGCCATGCAGAAGTTGACCGACGCGGTGCGAGCGCGCAACGGCGACATCATGGTGTTCTGGGAACCCAACGTGACCTGGAACGAGACCATGCCCACGAACCTGGGCAAGAATCCGCCGATCACCGCGCCGCAGATCGCCTTCGCCCCGCACGACTACTGCATCCCCAGTCAGCTCGCGATCTATCTCGGCCTGCCCGCGTTCCTGCGCGGCCTGTGCCCGGTGCAGCAGGACAAGACCTGGGGCAACATCGACAGCTTCACCGCGCGCACCGACCTGCCCACGTTGGTCACCGAATTCGGCGACGGCGACCCGACGGTGCTGCGCAACACCCTGAAACGCGCCGACGAGCGTTTCATCGGCTGGCAGTACTGGCACTACTCCTCGCGGTTCGGCGCGGGCGGCCCGCGCCCGGATCCGTTCCTCGGCGACATCGGCCGCGAACTCGTGCGCACCTATCCGCGGGCGACCGCGGGCACGCCGGGTCGCATGATCTTCGATCCGGCCGACGGCGATTTCGCCTACCGCTACACCCCGCGCGCGCTCGCCGCGCCGACCGAGATCTACGTATCGGATCTGCACTACCCCGGCGGCTACGAGGTGCGGGTGGACGGCGGGACGGTGACCTCCGCGCCGGGTGCGCGCCTGGTGACCGTGACCGCCGCCGGCTCGGGGCCGGTCAGCGTCTACATCAACCGGCCCGGCTCCCCGGGCGCGACCGTGCCCACCGGGCCCGTGGGCACCGGATCGGGCGGTTCGTCCGCGGGCTCCGCGGACTCCGGATCGGGTTCGGGTTCCGCGGATTCGGGTTCGTCCCCGGGTTCGGCCGACTCCGGTTCGGCGGGTAGCGGATCCGGGCGCTGACCGGGAATATTTTCTGGGTTCGCGGGTGTAACGACCGTTCGCCCGGGAACGACACACGTGCGAGGCGCCGCTGCTGGACATGCGCCCAGATCGAGAGGGAACACATGATCGCCTTCAGCCCGCAGCTGTTCACCCAACTGCTCCCGATGATGCTCGGTTACGCCTGGTTGGGTATGCGCGGACTGTCCATGCTCTGAGATCTTCGGCTCGCACGTCGGAAACAGGCGGCCGCGGTGCTGCGGCCGCCGATCTCGCACAGGTATCCTCACCGCGTTCACGGCAGCCGTGAATGGTTCGGTGAGAAAGGTTTTCGCACGTGAAGTTCGCAGGTACGAGGCTGATCACGCGCCTCGTCATCGCCCTGGTGGCGATGGCCGTGGCAATGTTGGCCGTCACCGGGTGTTCGATGATCAAGGACGCCAGCAAATCCGAGACCGCCAAGTCGAAGGTCGGTGACTGCATCAACGTCATCGAGGGCTCGATGGTCGATTCCAAGACGGAGCCCATCGACTGCTCCTCGGAGAAGGCGGTCTACAAGATCGCCCAGGTCTTCGACACCAAGACCGAGTGCAAGGACGAGCAGACCTCCTACGAGGAGACGCTCAACGGTGGCACGACCGCGTTCCTGTGCCTGACGCCCAACTTCAAGGAGGGCGCCTGCTACAACGAAAGCCCCACCACCGGTTACAAGTTCGTGGATTGCAACGCCCCCGAGGCGAGCTTCAAGGTGACCAAGCGGGTCGACGGCCAGGCCGACGAGTTCCTCTGCGATCCGGCCACCGACACCAACTTCCACGCCCTGACCGAAGCCAAGATCACCTTCTGCCTGGGCAACCCCAAGTAGATCGGCCGACTCTCGGGGGCTTCGCCCCCCGAACCCCGACAGAACCTGGCTTCGCCCGAACCCGGGCGGGCGGCGAATTCGATCGTGGCCTTCGGTGAAACCCCGGCGGCGGCGTCCCAGTGACGTTGTCCCGGGGTTTTCGCGTTCGCGCGGACGTCAGTCGATCAGGGCGACCGAGGCGATGCGATGCAGGGTGAACTGGCGGACCGCGCCGGTCACCGGATCGACGGCGTCGAGTTGACCGCTGGTGATGTTCAGCGGTTCGACCACGCGCTGGGTCGCGACGCCGGCGGCGTCCACGTAGCTGATGTGCACGCTGCGGCGGGTGCGGGCGGCCAGCTGCAGCAGGTTCATGGTGGCGGTGGTGGTCGTGCGCGAACCGTCCGCGCGCACGGTCTGCCCGCCCCGGGCATGGGCCGCGCGCTCACCGGCGCGCAGTTCGGCGACCAGTGACCGGAGTTGGTCGGGGGAGGGCGGATTGGGCCGCCACTGCTGCTTCTGCTGCCCGCGCCCGGCGATGCGGGCGCCCCGCGCGCGCAGGTCCACGATCGCCCCGGAGGAATCCTCGCCCGCCGGGCTGAAACCCGCGGCGCGCAGCTTCTCCAGCACCTCGCCGAGCGCGGCCTGGGAGATCGCGACCGTGGGCGCCACCGCGCGCAGTGCCAGCTCACCGGCGACGGGCGCGGCCAGCACCTCGGCCAGCAGCGCGGGATCCTCACTGCGCACGAAGGATTGCGCCATTCCCGCGCGCAGGCGGCCGTGCCTGCGGGCCACATCGTCGATGAGATAGGTCAGCGCCTGGGGCACGGGGGTGCGCGAGTGGGTGGTGAACAGATGGTGCAGTTCGGCCGCGGTCGCGCCCGCGTCCAGCGCCCGCCGCACCGAGTTCTCGCTGACCCGGTACACCGTTGCCGCACCGGCGGATTCGACGTCCGCGACCAGCGACACCCGATCCTGCAGGTCGGGGATCAGCGGCCCGGGCGCGATGACCGTCAGATCCGCCTGCACCAGTACGTGATCCACGGGTGCGGGCAGCGCGGCCGCCATCTCGGACTCGGCGTCCTCCTGGCTACCGTGCAGCAACGCACGGCCGGCGGAGGTGATCGCCCCGCGTGCCACCAGGCCGAGCGCCTGCGCCTCGGCCAGGGTCCGCTCCACCGACTCCAACCGGTAGTGCCGCCGCCAGCGCGGCTGCCGCCACGCCAGCGCGCGGCCCAGATCGGCGGTGGACACGGTGGTGCCGGTGGGATATTCGGCCAGCAGGCTCAGGATGGCGCGGCGATCGCGCACCGCGTGCGCGTTCCGCAGCTCGGGGGAGAGCGCGGCCAGGGGTTTGTCGTTGGCGTCGCGCAGCCCGATCATCCACGGGAAGCGGTCCAGCTCCAGCCAGGCCTGGGCGAGCAGCACCCAGCGCCGCGCCGGCGGCACGGCCAGCCAGGCGTCGGACACCGCGGTGGGCGCCCAGAAGTCGTCGTCGCCCGCGTCCGGGGCCGGTTCGGGCGTGCCCCGATCCAGCAGCCGTGCCGCCGCCAGCACCTCGGCGAGCAGGCCGACCCGCTGTTCGTCCACCCCGGTCTGCTTGACCACGCGCCGCGCCTCGCGCACGCCGAGTCCGCCCGAGCGCAGCACCGGCGCGGGCGCCTGGCCCAGCACCTCGAGCACGGCGGCGCTGTGCCGCAGCAGTTCACCGACCTCGCCGGCGGCCGCGGCGTTCACGTCGGCGGCGGCCAGTTTGATCAGCGCGGGTTTGGGGGCGGCGAGCGCGTGCGGATCGGTGACCGGTTCCCCGCGCAGCACCTGACCCACCGAGACGGGCAGCTCCACCGTCTCCTCGTCGATCCGGTTCAGCAGGCGCAGCCCCAGCAGCCGGGGCACCGGCCGGTCCGCCGGGGTGCCGGGCGCCGCGTCCCGGGTGCGCCCGCGCGGGCCCGTGGTGGCCAGCTTCTCCAGCAGGCCGCGTTCCTGGATGCTCAATTCGCCCAGGGCCGCGGCGATCTCGGGTTCGGTGAGCGCGTCCGGCAGCTCGGTGGTGCTGCCCAGCGGCCACGGCAGCGCTTCCTGGGCGGCCGGGGTGAGATGCAGTTCGGCGTCCGCGCCCCAGATGATCGCGCGGGCGCGCAGTTTGTCCACGCTCGCGTTCAGCGCGGTGACGGTGACCCGATCGCCCAGCAGTTCGCGCAGGCGCGGCCTGGGCACGGGCGCGCCGGTGCGCGGATCCGCGGCGCCCTGCACCACCAGGGTCTCGATGACCGCGAAATCGAGGGTGTCGAGTTCGTCGGTGGCCCGCAGCACCGAGGCCCGCTGTTCGGTCCGGCCCGCCAGCACCGCCATGGTGCCCGGCAGCGGCACGGCCAGATCCGGGCGCAGCTGCAGCAGGGCGACCAACTGGTCGTCGCTGAGCGCGGCCAGCCATTCGGGCAGGGTTGCCGGAATCGGAGCGGCCTTGGCGGCGCGGCTCTTTCGGGCCTTGGGGGCGGTGTCGGTCACTTCACCCGATCCGGGACACGGGTACGGCGCAACGGCGGAATCGGGCGCGGTTCAGCGACCGCCGCGGCGACCGGGGTCGCGTCCGCGGCGGTCGCCGGACAGTGTGCCGCGCCGATAACCGCATGGTTGTCGGATGTGAGGCGAATCAGCGGTTGATGACCGTGTGCGGATGCACGTAGGGCAGCTGATCGACCGGAAGCGGGAACTCGGTGTCCTCGCCGTACGGCGAGAGTCCACCCGAGCGGGTCGAGGAAAGCTCGGTGACCGCGTGGTCTCCCTGGGCCGTCTCCGGCCAGCCATTGTCGACGTAGGGTTTCTTCGATTTGTTCACCACGGCCTCATTCTGGCATGCGAATCACGAACGCCCCGCATCGACATTGATGCGGGGCGTTTGCGCAGTGCGAACGGTGACGGCTCAGCCCGGGAGCAGGCCCTTGTTCGCCTGGTAGAAGTTCACGATCTGCGGGTCGAGCTGCCCGCCGGCCTTGGTGGCGTTGAAGAAGTCCATCACCGGCTGCGGGATCGCAATGCCCTGCTGCTGGACAACTTCCACCGCGCGATCCACGGCCTGGAAGACTTCCTGGGCGCCGTTGGCGGCCTGGGCGGGACCCGGGTTCGGGTTCCAGCGCGGCGCTTCCTGCTGCGGCGCGGGCGCGGTGCGCTGCGTCGGGCCGCTGGTCAGGCCGAGGCTCGAGGAGCAGGACGGCCACGCGCCCCAGCCCTGGGTGGCGAGCACCTTCTCGGCGACGGCGATCTGCTGCTCGCGGCTGGCCTGGTTGGCGGTCGCGGCGTAATCGCCGCCGCCGTGGGCCTTCCAGGTGCTGGGCGAGAACTGCAGCCCGCCCTGGTAACCGTTGCCGGTGTTGATGCCCCAGTTACCGCCGGCCTCACACTGTGCGAGACGGTCCCAGTCGGAGTCGGGTGCCGCACTGGCGTTTCCGGCCAGGGCCACTCCTGCACCGCCGACGATCGCGCTGGTCAGTGCGACCTTGGCGACGGTGCGTCCGGTGTTACTCGGCTTGCGATGGCGTCCACTCATGTTCGGGTCGTTCCTCTCGTACGCTCCTGCGAGACCGACTACCGGGGGCGAACTGAGAGGTCGTCCGGCCCGGCGCGCTGCTGCGCGCTGTTTCTCGCCCTCACCCCTTCGTCCAGTTGGGGGTCCGTACCCGCGGGGTGAGGTTGGTGCGGCGGGCCGGTGGCGCCGGGCTGACCCGGCTGATGAGTGACCATACGGCGGTCTCGGTCAAAAATCACCATTTGGTAACCGTCGTGTCCGTCGGGTCGCTATCCGGCGCAACGGGTTCCGTTTCGCTTCTGTGCAGGTGGTCGCGGCGAGCCCGCGCCGATAGGCGTCCGTCACCCTGCCGTGACCGTTTCGTTATGTGATGAAGATCACAAGTGTGCCGCCGTGGCGAACGGGGCAATCCGTCGTGTCGGCGTCGGCCGGTACGGTGAATTGCGCGGTGCGCCACGGCATCGGAAGCGGTGCGCGCGCGGCATCGGAAATTGCCCCGCCCATATCCGTGCGACGGGTGTGCCGGACTAACGCGCGCGGCGACCCGACCACAGCGCGTAGCCGATGCCGAGCAGAAATGCGAGCGGCGAGAGCATCGCGACCAGATAGAGCCACAACCATGGCTCGGTATCGGTCAGCAGACCGATGACGAAGATGGCGATGATCGCCAGCAACCCCACCGCGAATAAAGCGATGATGATGGTGAGCGGCCAGCCGCCGGACCTGCGCGGAGCCTGCCGCGAAGAAGAGTCGGACACGTGAAGACCGTAAAACTGATGTGCTCGCGCTATTCACACCGGGGTAGACTCGATGTCATTCGCGTCCTGCCTAGCTGTGGGGCGCGTTCTTTTCGCAAACGGTGAAGGTTGCGGACGATTGGTCCGACAATCACGACAGTGCCCGGATAGTCCCGGGCATCGAATAGTGAACGGGTGAGCGCAGTGCCGACCGGCAAGGTGAAGTGGTACGACGTCGAAAAGGGCTTCGGTTTCCTTTCCCAGGATGAGGGTGAGGACGTCTACGTTCGATCGTCGGCCCTGCCCGAGGGTGTCGAGGCGCTCAAGCCCGGGCAGCGGGTGGAGTTCGGAATGGCCGCCGGTCGCCGCGGGCCGCAAGCGCTGAGCCTCAAGCTGCTGGAGACCCCGCCGCCGCTGCGCAACGAGCGCGCCGAACGCGGTGAGCGCGGTGAGCGCCGCCGCTCGAACGAGGCGCCGGTCGTCCGCAAGTCCACCGATGAGCTGCACGGCCTCATCGAGGACATGATCACCCTGCTGGAGACCAAGGTGCAGCCGGACCTGCGCCGGGGCAAGTACCCGGATCGCAAGATGTCCCAGCGGATCGCGGAAGTGGTGCGCGGCGTGGCTCGGGAGCTCGACCACTAGTTGTGGTCGCGTAGGACATTCGGGCCCCGGTGAGCTGACGCTCACCGGGGCCCGTTGTGTGAGTGGGGATTCCGGCCGGGGCCGGGTTCGCGCCGAAGGCCGGGCCTCGCATTCGTGGCGCGTGGTCCGGGGCGCGGCCCGGACCACGCGCGGGATTCGGCCCGCTAGGAATCCTTCTGGATGCTCTGGATCGACCAGACCGCGTGCGGGATGTAGCCCTCGTTGCCGTCCGCGTCGCGGGCCGGGACCGGGAGCTGGATCTCCACCACGGCCAGTTGCAGGCGCGGGTCGGGCGGGGTCTGCACCGTGATGGCGCGCGCGTTCTCTGGGTAGTCGCGGTGCGTGGCAACCTGTTTCACCGCGGTGCCGTCCGGCAGCGCGTAGACCATCACCATCTGCCACGGGGCGTCGGAGATCTGCTTGGGCAGCGACAGCTGCAGCGGGTAGCCCGGCGGCACGTCCAGCGCGGCCACGAACTGGCTCTCCTCGCAGTCGCGCAGATCGAGCATGTTGTTCTCGACGTGGACGGTGCAGTACATGAACGGGTCCACGGTCACCGACTTGCCGTGCGCGTACGCGGTGATCTGCGGGTCCGGCGCCTCCACGTCGCGGGCGACGTAGGCGATGACGGCGAAATAGGCCACGGCCACCACGAGCAGGGCCGCGAGCAGTGCGACGATCGTGCGGGCTTTGGGTGTGCTCACCGTTGGTTCCTGTCCGTCACTGAGTGGGTTCGCCGGCGCCGTGTGCGCCGGGGATCTCCTGCTTCGCGTGTTGCGGTCGGTTACCGCCCAAACCGGGCAGCAGCGAATGCCCACGGTAGCTGACGACGGTTTGTATCAATCCAAGTGCCATGACCGCCGTGACCGCGGCGAAACCTTCCCACCACACGGTCGGCAGCAGTACGCCCATGGAACCGCCCAGCACCCAGGACAATTGGAGAACGGTCTCCGAACGCCCGAAGCCCGAGGCGATGGACTCCGCGGGCAGGTCGTCCTGGATCGAGGCGTCCAGCGACACCTTGGCCAGGGCGCTTGCCCCCGCCGCGACCAGCGTCGCGACCGCCGCCCCGATGAGATTGTTCAGCAGCGCAGCCGCCACCGCGACGCCCACGCAGGCGCAGGTGCAGGCCAGCACGATCGGGGTCGGGCGGCCCAGCTTCATGCGCGCCCCGCTGAAGTTGCCGGCGAAATTGCCCAGCGCCGCGGCCGCGCCGACGATGCCGAGCATGGCGGCCTGCTGTGCCGGGCGGTGTTCGGTGGCCTTGGCGACGAAGGCGACGTAGAAGGTCAGGAAGCCGGTCAGGATGCGGACGGTGCCGTTGCCCCACAGGCCGGTCACCACGGCCCGGCCCAGCGGCTGGCGGCGGCGGCTCGGCTGCACCGTGACGTCCTGGCCCGGTTCCAATACCTCGGTGCGCGAATCGGACCCGTGATAGGTCAGGGTCGCGGGCACCTCGCCCTCGGTGACCTCGACCCAGGACGGAATCCGCAGACTCAGGTACGCACCGAGTGCGGCCAGGCAGGCGGCGAACACCAGCACGCCGGGCGAATGCGCGATCACCGCGATCAGGCCCGCGATGCCGCCCGCGCCCAGGGTCCCGCCCACCAGGCCGAACACGGTGAGCCGGGAGTTGGTGCGCACCAGGTCGATTCCCGGCGGCAGCACGCGCGGGGTCACCGCGCTCTTGAGCACCGAGAACGATTTGCTCAGGATCATCATGCAGAGCGCGAGCGGATACAGCGCCCAGTTGTCGATATTGAAGATCAGCAGCAGCGCCACGCCCACGCGGATCGCGAACGAGCCCGCCAGCGCGAGTCGCCTGCCGCGCTGCAGGCGGTCCAGCATCGGCCCGATCAGCGGCGCGATCACCGCGAACGGGGCGATGGTGATGAGCAGATACAGCGCGACCTTGGTCTTGGATTCGGCGGTGGCGCTGGCGAAGAAGAGCGTGTTGGCCAGGGCCACCGCGACCGCGGCGTCCGTCGCGAAATTGGCCATGGTGGCGTAGACGAGCGCGGTGAGGCCCGATTCCTCCGCGCCGTCGGCCTTGGCCGCGCGCTGGAAGGTGGCTATGCCGCGTTCGGTCAGTTCCCGGCTGCGCCGCGCCGCGACCCGGGTGACGGTCAATTTCCGTGGCGGCTTGTGCAATCCGGTGTACTCGGGTTCGGCGGCCGCGTCCTGTGCGAACTCCTGGCCCGGCGACGTCTCCGGGCGGGTGGGATGCGGTTCGCCGCGGGCGGGCGGGGGATCCTGCTCGCGCGCACGCTGATTCGCGGCCGGGGCCGGGCGGGTCGGGTGGGTCGGGTGGTCGTCGTGGTTCGCGGCGTCCCCGTGCCCGGCGAGGGGCCGGGTGGGGGGTGCTTCGACGCGGCGTCGCGACCAGCGCGCGGTGCTCCCGCGCGCCGGC
>NZ_JBEXUS010000013.1:0-117711 GCF_040614455.1 Nocardia sp. NPDC005978 | reverse complement strand
CCCGCGGCGATGCCGATGGACGCCTGGCGCGAGAACGACGAATTCTTCGTCGAGTTCGACCTGCCCGGCATCGATCCCGAATCCCTCGACCTGGATGTCGAACGCAACGTGGTGACCGTGCGCGCCGCACGCCCGGACATCGACCCCGGCCGGTCCATGCTCGCGGCCGAACGCCCCCGCGGGGTGTTCTCCCGACAACTGGTTCTGGGCGAGGCCCTCGATACCGAGCAGATCCGCGCCCACTACCGCGACGGGGTACTGCGCTTATCGATCCCGGTGGCCGAGAAGGCCAAACCCCGCAAGATCGACATCGCCAGACCCGAACGCGAACCCAACCACCAGGTCGTCGAGGATCGCCAAGCCATCAACGCCTGACCGCGATCCCCGGGGACACCACACCCGAATCCCCAATGACCCGCGAGAGTGAGGTGATGGCTGTCCCGAACACCACACGCACACCCGCGAGCACGGCACGCCGGCCGGAATGAACTTCGGTCACGACGGCGCATCGTGAACGGTCGATGCACGGCCACCGTTGTGGCACAAAATGTTTCACACCCCGGCCCGCCGCTCTCGCGAAACCACACAGCATCAATTCGATCCACTTACCGCATCGGGTGGGCACGGCCCGCCGGTTACGGGACGCGCCCACCCGATGCCCGTTCGACCAGCACGGAGAGGAGACCTCTCGAAATGACCCCCACCGCACTCGCCGCCGACCACACACGCGCGATCGCGGACACCGACACCGATGTTCAGCCCGACCGGACCGCTCTCTCCTGGACGATCTCCGATGACGACGACTACTACTGCTGCCTCGCCTACTGAGCATGCCCCGGACCCCCATTGCCCCGACCACGCGTCGCCGCGCTGGCAGCACGCCCGAGTGGCCTGGTTCAACTCCGAAAAGGGGTTCGGGTTCCTGACTCCCGACATCGGACCCGCGGTCTTCGTGGACTATTCGGTGATCGAGGTCCCCGGCTACAAGACACTCACCGCCGACCAGCACGTCATCTACACCGCCCACCACACCCCGCGCGGACCCGAAGCCACCCGCGTCATCCCCTACCTACGCGCCACCACCGCACCCGCACCCGAGTCATCGGCGCCTGGCGGAGCTCTGCGTCGGTTGGTATGCCGGACTGGGCACCGCGCGGCCTGACCTGAAACCATCCACCCCTGATCGGACACAACCGTGAGTACGACAACGGCACCCGACACCCGCGCCCACCACCGCGACCACGATCCGGAGGTGGTGCGCTGGCCCGATCCCAGCCCCCTGCGTCCCTGGTGGGACACCGTCATGGGACCGGCGATGCGCACCACCCCCGCCGGTGCCCGCTCCCCTGATCCCCGGCACCCCCGCGCCCGCAACCCGCACCTGCCGCGCCCCGCCCGCACCCGCCGCCCGGGAACGAGAGACTGAGTCGACCGGGCACTCCCGCGTTCGGGTGCTCACCACGGTGGGCGCGCGGGCGAGACCGCAAGAGAGGGTTCGATGAACGAGACAGATCCCACGCAGCTGCTGCGGGTCCGGGTTCGCACCGACGGCCCGGCCCCGGTGGTGACCGCGGTCGGTGAGATCGATGTGCTATCCGCGCCATTGCTCGAACGCGAGATACGCCGAGTACTGCGCGACGGTTCTCCGACCGCCGTGGTGGACCTGTCGGAGGTGGCGTTCATGGGTTCAGCCGGTCTCATGGTGCTGTCCGCCTGCGCGAGCGAGTGTGCGGTGCCGTTGCGTGTGGTGGCCTCACCGCAGGTGAGGCGACCACTGCAGGTCACCGGAATGGACACCATGCTGCGACTGCACGACACACTCGCCGATGCCTTCACCTGCCTCACTCCGAGGGAAGCCGGAGGCGACGCCTCGGCCGGCTGATCCGGGTATTTTCGAACTCCGCGCACGACGAAAACCTGTGGGGTCCCACGCTACGCACCGCGCGGATTGTCTAGAACCTTTTTTCTCGCAACATGATTCGGCGGCAGCAAACCGGTAAACCGTTCACGTGTGATCCGAAGACCCGGATCCCGCGTTCAGCTCGTGCGACACCGGAATGGAACAGCGATGACTTCTTCCCCCCGCCCCGTATCGCCCTCGAAGCCCGCCCAGCGAAAGACCAACCTGCTGGCCCTCACCACCTTGATCACCGGATTCTTCGGCTTCTGCTGTGTTCCGCTGCTCATCGGTCCCCTCGCGCTACTTCACATTCGCCAGACGGGCGAAAAAGGCAGCGGCATGGCCGTGACAGGCATTTTCGCGAGTGCGGCGTGGCTGGTAGGCCTCACGCTGATCACTTAGCCCTTGGTCCGCTCGATTCGTTTGCGAGCGGGCGTCGCCCGCAAGTGACGTTCGGACCAAAACCGGCCATGCCCGATGGGAGTTGCTCCACCGGGCATGGCCGTTCGCGCGTCGATCAGCGGAATTGCTGCGACTGTCCGGCAGCCGAGGGCTCGTTCACGGGGGTCCGCGTCACGCGAGGCAGAATCAGGCCGAGTGCGACCATGCCGACCCCGAGGCCGAAATGCAGCCAGTTATCGGCTGTGTTCACGGGGATGAAATTGGCGTCACCGGTCTGGTCGATCACCAACCCGTACAGCCAGAGCACCAGATAGATCGTCCCGCCGACAACGAGGTAGAGCCGTGCGGCCGCTACAGTCCGTGCAGCGATGATTCCCGCTACACCGAAGAGCAGGTGCACGAGATTGTGCAGCACCGAGACTTGGAACAGACCGAGAAGTTTCGCTTCGGTGTGATGACCAGCGCCGCTCAACGTATCGAAATCGGTTGTGACGCCTGGGATGAAGCCCAGCACTCCGACCAATAGAAATACCGAACCAACTATCAAGGCCGCGATCTGCACCCGTGCGCGAGTCCGCCGACCCGGATGGGTGGCGGGTTGTTCGTTGTAAGTCATTGCTATCCGATCTTTTTCGCTATCGAGGCACACACACGGCAAAGCATCCGAGTATTCGGGCCGCTTTTCGATCCCTCATCCCGGCGGCCCGTAACAGGTTGTCGGCGAACGTGATCCGGGACCCCGGGGACCGATCGATCTACCGCCTCTGCGCAACGGTCATCGGGTCAGCTCAGGCCGATGACTTCCTTGATGATCGCCGCAGCCCGGGCCTGCGCGGCCGACACGACACCGGGGCGGTTCTTGTGTGCTTCCTCGTAGGCCAAGATCACCCGCACATTCTCGGATTCGTCGAGTTCCTTGATCGCCGCAACCGCCTGGTTGACGTTCAAGTCCTGATATCCCTTGATGGGCAGCTCATCCGGCTCGAGTATGCCGGCCGCGGCGCGACCCGAATGCAGTGCCGAGGCGGTCGAGTCGGCGCCTTCGCGGCGGGTTACCTGCTCTGCGGACGCGAGCGCCGCATCCCGGGAGGCCGCAAGGGTTTTCGCGGCCACGTCACCGGCACGCGCACCTCGAGCGAGCAGGGCGTTCACCGTCGGGGGAACCGAGCGCACGGTGTCCGCGGCACGATCGATACCACGCGCGGACCAGGAAACCGGAATGTTGACCAGCCGCATCGCCGCGCCGCTCACCGCTTGCAGCGGAGTACGCCGTAAGGCGGCGGGCCCACCGAGCGCCTCTTCGGCCAGAACCGTGGTCAACCACTCGACCGTGGCCGTGTGCGCGGTGATCAGCCGCTCCGCCAGCGCGGCAGCATGCGGATTTCGATCGGTGGTCGCCAGAGCCTTGATGTAGCGGGCGCGGTCGAGCAGTTGATGTTCGAGGGCGAGGTCGCCGAGCAGAGCTTCGTCGAATGGCTGGGCCTGCTCGCCCAGTGCCTTGACCGCGGCCCCGGCCCGCCCGAACAGGGGCCCGATCCATCCTGGAACGCCACCCAGATCGCGAACGGTGGCCTCTACGGCCTGGGCGCGGGCACGAGCGTTGGCGGCGTTCTGGCCCAATTCTCGGCGCACAGCTTCGGTGCGCGCCTGTCCGATTCGGGTCTCTGCGATCCGGATTTCGGTGTTGGTCAGATCGCGGATGGCGCGTAGCTGGGCGAGCAGAGCGGTGTTGGGTGTGCTCATGTGAAGCCTGTTCCTTCGATACGGGGATCGGGAAGGCGCGACGCTGCACCCACCCCGGGACTACCCACCATCGACAGTCAAAACATTGTGCTGCAATGCATTTGGGATTGACATGGCGTCGGCTCGCATGCGAGGACAACGAATCACCCCGCTGGGCCGGCATGCCACCACGACAAGGTGCGCTCGCGCAGTAAGTTTCGCGGCGAAACCAGAGGTGGGGACCGCACGAGCAAAACAGGAATGACGTAGTGAAGCTGTCGAAACGTCATCGCGCCTGGAGTAGTGGCGTACTCGCGGTCGACAGCCGGGGGTCGAGGACAGTCACGCCGCCCTCAGGGTAGCAACCACTGCCACGAACACCTCATGGATTGAGTTCGCGAGGAGGGGGTATGGCAGCACGGTGCGCAGTACGGCAGCTACTGGGAGAAACCTCGAGTCGATGCGTCAACCATCGACTTCGGGCCTCCGCGTTTGTCATTCGGCCGGTCGGAGCACGTGGCACTCACGATGCCATGGGGCGCATCTACAGCGCGAAGAGCGCGTGCCCCAGGCCATTGCCGCCGCAAACGGTAGTGATCGGTGACCGGCAACGAGCCGATAGGCGGCGCTCGTGAGGCGCTGCTCGCCGAGCTGGCCCGCAGCCTCGACGGCATGGACGCGGTGGCCCGTCTGGGGGACAAGTGCGTGGAGTTGCTGCCCGTCGACGGCGTGTCGATATCGTTGATCGTCGACACCGAGCGCCGCGAGACCCTTTATGCCAGTGACGAAGTGGTCACGCGAATCGAAGCGATGCAGTTCACGCTCGGCGAGGGGCCCTGTTTCGAGGCATTCACCACACACCGCCCGGTACTGGTGTCCAACCTGCGCACCGCCACCCCGACCGCGTGGCCGATCTTCGCGGCCGAGATGACGCGACAACCTGTAGGAGCGATATTCGCCTTCCCCTTGCTCGGCGGCGCGCGTGGTCTCGGCGCGATGGATCTCTATCGCAAGCAACCCGGTTGGCTTTCCACCGCCGATCTCGCGATCGCCCTTCAGGCCGTGGACATCGTTACCCTGGCTCTGCTGGAAATGCAGATGAATGGCTCGGACCCGCCTCGATGGATCGACGTGCCGACCAGTCGCCATCAGGTACACCAGGCGACCGGAATGCTCATCGCGGAATTCCGCGTCTCGCCGGAGGAAGCGCTCGCCCGGCTGCGCGGCTACTGTTTCGTCACCGGCCGCTTGATCGACGAAGTCGCCGATGACCTGGTCGCTCGCCGCTTGAAGCCCACCGATATCGATCAACCATAGCCCTCGACCGCGTCGACACAACTGCGGCGGATCGCGAACCACCGTTGATGCGGGAGCACGCCGGGTGCGATGCCCGAACAACACCTTCGCCTCGCCCGTGCGCTCACCAATACCGCGACCGTCAGCATATTGCAGGAGCACCCGATCCACCGGGGAGGTTCTGACAGAACTGCTTCAAGTTGCCCTCAATACGCGCATCGTCATCGAACAAGCCAAGGGTGTGCTCGCGCGCGCCGGGGACCTCGATAGGGATCAGGCCTTCTAGACACTGCGGTCACCAAACCTGTTGACCTGGACCAGTTCGCCGCCATCAAGCAGATCGACGACCTTTTCGGCCAGGTTGTTCGCCTGCCTCCGCAGAATTGACACGCGTGCCTAAGGCTGCGGGGCAACGATGATCGGAGACGGGGGTAGGCTGCATCAACCGCAGGAGGTCCTCAATATCCAATCCATCGCGTGAACTCGTCACCACGTTCGAAACAATCGGTGCAGTCATTGTCCTGTCGGCATCGGGCGAGGTTGATATGACTTCCGCGCACATCCTGTCCGATGCGGTATTCACGGCTTCGGCTACCGACACGTCGACGGTTGTGCTCGACCTGTCCCGGGTCACATTCTTCGGCTCGGCCGGCCTGAGTGTCCTCATCCAGGCTTCGGACGCCGACATCCCACTACGAATCGTCCCTTCCTCGCAGGCCAGGCGGCCCATCGAGGTCACGGGCCTGGACCGAGCGCTCGACATCTACCCGACCTTGGCGGAAGCACTGGCGGAGTTCACTGTTCCGTCGATCAGCGACGGCCCCTGTACTCCGATGCCCTGATCCACACCCGATGCTCCGGCAACATTGTTATGGCGAGGTCGGCGAGCGGGGTGCGCATTGCATCGGTATCGACCTCTCACGGGTACCGATCCAAAGGCCGTCGGTATCCGAACGCCTGCGGAGGGCTCGGTAGATTGACTCCATGTCCACGATCGAGGAGCAAGCGAAGCGACTGGCCGCCGCCGCGCAGCACCGCAACCTCACGGTGGCCATCGCGGAGTCGCTGACCTGCGGGAGCCTGGCTGCCGCGCTCGGCGCCGCGCCGAATTCCGCGCAATGGATGCGTGGTGCGGTTGTCGCGTACAGCGTCTATGCCAAACAGCAGATACTCGGGGTACCGAATGTGCCGGTCGTGTCCGAAACGGCCGCGCGCACAATGGCATCCGGGGTACGCGCCCTGCTGGCCGCGGATATCGCGGTAGCGGTGACCGGCGTGGGCGGGCCGGACGACCAGGACGGGGAGCCCGCCGGGTCGGTGTGGCTGGCCGTGGACAGCGCCGACGGGCAGTCGGCACGTCACGAGCAGTTCGACGGTGACCCCGAAGACGTTCTCGACCGGACGATCGAAGTTGCGCTCGGCATGCTGCTCCAGGTAGCGACCTGCCCGTCCGCCAACGAAGAATCGGACGCGTAGCCGACCGACCGCCTGCGCCAGGCTCGAGACGGTCCGATTTATCACCGCACTCGGGAAAAGTGGTCCCGCAGGCGGCCAGTGCTGCCGCGTACCGAACCTCGCATTCCAAGGGCGTCGTGCAAGGCTGCGGCATGTGTTTGCCGTGTGCACTGTGAGGTAGCCGGTCGACAAGGGGATATCGGAAAATGGTGAGTGCGATGGCTGAAGTCACGGTGCTGATACCCGCGTCCGCGGAGCGGATCTTCGCGGTGCTCGCCGACGGATGGTCATACGGCCACTGGGTCGTAGGCTCGACACACATGCGGGACGTCGACCCCGACTGGCCCCGCGTCGGCACCCGGATCGAGCACAGCATCGGCGCGTGGCCGCTGATGGTTCAGGACGCCACCACCGTACTGTCGGTCGAACCACCGCGCCTGCTCGAACTCGAAGCTCGATTCTGGCCGTTCGGCCGCGCCCGAATCCGCTTGGAATTGCATCGCGAAGGCCTCGCTTCCACCCGCGTCCGCATGGTCGAACGCGTCAGCCGCGGACCCGCACATCTGATACCTGCGCCGTTGCAGGCCTTGCTGCTCGGACCACGCAACCGCGAGTCACTGACCCGCCTGACCGACCTCGCGACGTCCGGGTACGGCTCAGGCCCAACCGGCCCCTGACCGGCCCGTGCTTGCGACCCGGACCGACCATGAGGTAGCTTACTGAACATGTTCAGTGAACATGTTCAGTCGCGGTCGCAGCAACAAGCAGCAACCCGACAGAAGGTCTTGGCGGCAGCCGAACAGCTCTTCCGAACCCAAGGCTTCACAGCGACCACGATTCGGCAGATCGCCGCCGAAGCGAACGTGAGCACCGGCACCGTCATGGCGGTCGGTGGAAAAGACACGCTGCTCGTGTCCATCTTCGACGCCTGGATCACCGCGGTACACAACAGCAGGCACACCGAACCCGCGCCCACCACGGCGACCGCGACGACCCAGGACGTACTCGAACTCTTCGCGCCATTCGTCGGATACTTCGCTCTCGACCCCGAGCTTTCCCGCGAGTACACCGCGATCATCGTCCGCGGAAACCACGAGTCGGCGATCTTCCGGGACCTCGCACTGGCTCTGCTGACCGAACTCGAGACCGTGCTCGCCCGATCAGCGCTACCAGCCGCCGAGGTCGGTCGCGGCGCGATAACCATCTACCTCACTTACCTCGGCTTGCTGATGACCGCGTCCAGCGGCGCCATCGCGATGCCCGACGCGGCCGACCAACTACGACAGACCATCGACTTCGTCATCACCCACCCGAACGGAACCCAATGATCCACGCACCCGAACCATGGTGGCTACCAGCACTACTCGCGCTCTCGCTCTTCGGCGACGCGCTCCTGTCCATACGCCCGCCGCAGTTCATTCGCCAATGCCTGGACGGCGTCGGGTTTCCCCGCGACTGGTGGTGGACCCTGATCGCCATCAAACTGGCGGCCACAGCCGGCCTGCTCGTCGGACTGAAGTATCCCGGCGTCGGATTCGCCACCGCGGTCGGCGTGATCGCATACTTCCTGTCCGCCGCCTACGCCCACTACCGAGCCCGATTCCTGGGATACGAGTTCTGGATCAACTGCCTCGGCATGCTCGCCCTGTCGGTAGCGGCGGCACTCCCCTACGTGACGTAGGCGGCCGCGCCCCGCGACGCCGCGTTCGATTACGGTGCCGCGCCCGGTACCGGACGCGGCACCGGTGACCACAGAGGCCTACAGGACCACCATGGCAGCGTTGGGCGATATCGAGTAGCGCGGACACACGGCCGGCACTGGCGGTCTCGACGCCCACTCGATCCCGTTGGCCCGTACATCGAATGATCCCCCGCGCCGCGGGCCACCAAAAGACGTTGCAGACAAAGGCGTTTGGTGCCCGCGTGTTCCATCGAAGTCGACCGAATCTCGACCGCTGCGCCGGCGCTCGCGGAAACCAAACTCCGTGGTCTCGCTCAAAATCCTGGTTGCTATGAGCGAGGTCGGCGGGCTCCGCACCACAACGCACACGATTCGACCACGGCTACTGCCCGTCCACGAACACCCCGCCCTACCCGGCTAGGGAGAACGGAGCGGTCCCAATCATGCCGGAGCAGTTCGAATGCGCTGTCCGATAGTAGATTTGAGCTTTCACGCTCGATACGCGCTGTAGCAACGAATCGGTGCGTGATTTCGCCGGAGCCTGTCGGGTCTGCTGCCGGTTCGTAGGCCGGTGGGCTTACTTGTTGGGCTTCTTGGGCTTCTGGGGTTTGTTCGGGTTGTCTGCCTTTTTGGGCTTCTCGGGCTGTCCCTGGCTGTTCGGCTCATTCGGATCGACCGGCGCGCCGCCTTCCGGTCTTCCGCCGGTTCGCTCCCCCTGCGGGTCGGAACCCTGGGAATCAGCGCATTTCGGTACTGCTCCATCAGTTTCCGTGTTCAGCTCGGCGACGACCGGTTCGCAAGCCTGCCCGGCGCGCGGGAACGGTGTGGTGACCTCGGAAGCAGTCGGCGAAGGGGGTGCCGGTTGCGTCGGCGAAATGGTGAAGGGCTCCGACGCAGGCGGTGCCGATTCAGAAGCGACCGAGTCGTTCCGGGATTCCGCTTCGAGCGGATCGATCATCAGCACTACTCCGGCGATCATCGCGATGAGAGATAATGCTAGGGCTATCAACGTGATTCGCTGGCTACATACTCTTCCGCGCGTACTCCCGCTCCGCCGTCCTACCGGCACCGCTGGGCGCGCGACGTCTGTCGCCGCCGTCGTCACGGCCGGAGCGGGTTCTTGCTCGGCCCCGGTGAGCGCCGACGCGGCGGCACGAGCGAAGGCGCTCGCACCGGCGTAACGCCGGTCGGGTTCTTTTGCCATGCCGCGAGCGATGATTTCGTCCAGTGCCGAGGGAACTCGAGCGTTCACCTCGCCCGCTCTCGGCGGGGTCCTGCCGAGGTGATCGTGTACTTGTCGGGCGGGATCCGTATCACCGAAAGGCCGCAGTCCAGTGAGACACTCGTACAGGACACAGGCCAGTGAGTAGATGTCGGACCGGGAATCCACGGTGCCGCTGAGCCGTTCCGGAGCCAGGTACGCCAGCGTGCCGACAACCTGCCCGGTCGCGGTTATCGTCGGATGCCCGACGTGATGGGCTGTGCCGAAATCGATCAGATAGACGAACCCGCTGGGATGAACCACGATATTGGCCGGTTTGACATCACGATGGATCAACCCGGCGCGGTGTACGGCATCGAGCGCTGCGGCGGTCTGGGTGATGATATCCACGGCCATGGCCGGACTCATCGGCCCGTCGTCACGCAGCAGCGCCGCCACATCGGTGCCCTCGATATATTCCATGTCGATGAACAATCGGCTGTCGATCTCACCGAACGTATGGATCGTGACCAGGTGCGGGCCGCGCAGTCGCGCCGCGATCCGAGCCTCGCGAGCGAAGCGCGCGCGGTAGTTGTCGTCCGCCGCGAGTTCCGCGGGCAAGACCTTCAGTGCGACAACACGATCGGTTTCGACGTCGTGCGCCAGCCAGACCTGCCCCATGCCGCCGCTTCCCAGAAGACGTTGCAGCCGATAGCGCCCGAAGGTCTCGACCATGGCTGAATCTCCCTCACACCGGCTGTCCCGCAACAGGACTACCCGCAATCCGGTCCGGTATCGGTAAGCGAGCCTGGCCTCGCGGCTCTCGCCGGCATGGCTTCTATGGTTCGTGCTGTATCGGGGACACCGTCGAGCGAAGTATCGCGCGCGGCACCGCCGCAGGGACCTCGTTGCGAACACCGCCGAGGTCGGCCCGCCTTCCACAGCCCCCGGCCAAGTTCACGCGGGGGCGCCGAGCGGCGGGTGTTCGAGTACCCGGGGCTTGTATTCGACCAGTTGGATGCTGCCGTCGAAGGTGCGGTGCTCGGTCATGTCCAGGGCCACGTCCGGGTAGCCGTCGTAGATGCGTTCCGCGCCCGTGGCGCCGGTGATCACCGGGAACATCACGACCCGGAAGCGGTCGACGAGTCCGGCCCGCAGCAGGGACCGGGTGAGGCTCAGGCTGCCGATCGTGGTCAGGAGGCTCGAGCCGTTCGACTTCATCGCCCGGACCGCTTCGACGGCGTCGTCGCGCACGAGTGTCGAATTGGCCCACGTCAGCGGGGCTTCGAGCGAGGAGGAGAACACGACCTTGGACGCCTTCGTCAGTCCGTCGACGGACGCCTCTTCCTCGGGCCGGAACTCGGCCTGCCCGTCCGGAACATCGCCGGCGGCGAAGCCCGACATCAGGCGGTAGGTGTTCGCGCCCATCAGGTAGGTGGCCTCGGGCTGCTCGCCGAGCCACGCGAGGTACTCCGGGCCCTCGAGCCCCCAGAATCCGGGCCAGCCTTCTCCCGAGGCGTAGCCGTCGAGGGAGGTGATGAAATCGACCAGAAGCTCCGACATGAGCGTGTCCTTTCCCTGGGTGTCACGAGCTATGACGGGCCGACGGCCGCAAACTCATCGGCCGCACGTCCTCGGCTCGGGACAGAAACGAGGTGATTCCGGTGGGAAGCGAAGGGCCCCAGCCGAATCACATCCCGTCGGCCCGCCCCGCGATCCCCGCGACCGCGTGCGGAGGCAGCGTCAACCACTCGGCGCCCTCGGGCGAGGTGACCAGGCACCGAACCCAGCCCCCGGGCTCGAACGCGATCGACTCCGCCTCGACGTGACCTTTCACCAGCGGTGACCCGTCCGGCGACGTCGCGAACTGGGTTGCGGTATCGGTCAGGTAGACGCGTATGGGAGCCATGGATCCCAACATACGAGCGCCGCCGCACGCCCGGTTCCACGCAACTCCGGCACACACCAAGATGTGATCCCGAGAAGGTGAGCCGATCGCGTTCCGCGGTCGGACACGCCGGGGATTGAGTCGGCCCGGTCGAGGTATATCCCCGGTGTGCATGTGGGGCAACATTTTTCAGAGGCCGACGAAACGGCAGGGCCTGTTCCGGGCCGCGCTCGAACAATCCGCGGTTGGGGTGGCACCGTAAATGTGGTCGCACGTGCGGCCCAATGCGGCAACCCCAAAGTTACGAAACGTAAGTTACACTTCGTAACCAGAGGACGCCGGTCGTGACGCCTCGAGATCGCTTGGCGCGCCGGTCCTTTGCTCTGATGAGGGAGAACAGCGTGCGGATGTCTTCGATCGTGGACTGGGTCGATTGCGGCGTTCAGCTGGTGCGTTGGTTGCCGACCTGGAAGCGCTACGACCGCGACCACCGGCCCGAAGGCATGGCGCCCGTGTTCGTTTCGGCGCGGCGGGCCGCGGCGATGATCGAGGACGGCGCGGTCGTGGCGGGTGCGGGGCTCGGGGCGCACGGGCGGGCCTCGACCCTGTACTTCGCCATCCGGGACCAATTCGCGGAGACCGGGCATCCGGCGGGGCTGACCTGGATTCACTGCGGGGGCGGCGGGGGCCGGGGCAAGCTGCCGGGCACGCTCGACGATCTCACCGCGCCGGGGCTGCTGGCTCAGGTGATCACCGGGCACACCCAGACGATGCCGGGCCTGCGCGACCGTGCGGCGGCCGGTGACCTGGAGATGCATGTATTCCCGCAGGGGGTGCTGTCGCGGTTGATCGAGGGCCAGGCCGACGGGGTCCGGACCCTGTCGTCACCGATCGGGGTGGGGACTTTCGTCGACACCCGCGTCGGGGCGGGGACGGTGTTGTGCGCGGACTCCGGGCCCAGTATGTCCAGCCCGAACGGAGAGATGATCGATTACCGGTTGCCGCAGATCGATACGGCGGTGTTCTTCGCGCCCTGGGCCGATGCCCACGGCAACATCTATTTCGACGGTGCGAATTGCCTGACCGAGATGGATGACATCGCCCGGGCCGCCCGGGCGGGCGGAGGGCAGGTGCTGGTCATGGTGGCGGGGATTCTCGATGACGAGCAGATCGCGGGAGCACCGGCGCTGACGGTCGATCAGGTCGACGCGATCGTAGTGTCCCGCCACGCCGAACAGGTTGCGTCGCTGCCGCAAACCCGGCAGCGCAGCGACTTTCTGCCCGGCGCCGACGGCGACCGTGACCGGATCCTGCAGCGGACCGCCGTACTGGATCGACTCATGGGGGCCGCGCCCGTGCGCGGTGACGCGGACCGTGCGGTGGCCCGGCTCGCCGCCGAGCTGATCGGCGAGAACACCGCCGGTGGCGACTGGGTCAATATCGGAACCGGTCTGCCGGAGGAAGTGGCCTCGGTGATGCACACCGACGCCGAGGACGGGCGATTCCAGTTCTGCTTGGAGACAGGGGTTCTCGGTGGCACTCCCGTTCCCGGCGGGCTCTTCGGGGTGGCGATCGGCCCGCAAGAGTTACACAGTTCCGCCTGGATGTTCCGGCATTTCGCGACCGAGCTGTCCGCGGCATGTCTGGGCATGCTCGAATTCGATGTCGCAGGCAACGTCAACGTGTCGCGCACCGGACCCGGCGTGGAGCATTCGATCGGGCCCGGCGGCTTCATCGACATCGCCGACGCCGCACCGACCGTGGTGTTCGTGGGTTCGTGGCGGCGCGGCGCGCAAGCCCGCGTCACCGGCGACGGGCAGCTGCGGCTCAGCGATGGCGGCAGCGCCAAACTGGTGTCGCGGGTTCGAGAGATCACCTTCGACGGCCCGTCCGCGTATCGGCGCGGCAAGACCGTCTACTACGTCACCCAGGTCGGCGCTTTCCGGCTCGGCGAGCACGGAGTGGTCCTGACCCATCTCATGCCCGGTATCGACATCGATCGCGATATCCGTTCGGTGATGCCCGACATCGCGGTGGTCGAGGGCGGACCCGTCCGGGTGGGTACCGAGATCACCACGGGGGCGGGATTCAATGTGCGCTGAGAGACGCGAGTGCTTTTCCCCCACAGCGCTTTCGACTCAGGACGAAGAGCCCGTCAGCGCACGGGCGGCCCCCACCACGAGCGTGCAGTACAGATCCAGCACCTGTGCCTGGGGAACCGCGCGGTTCTGCAACCACCACCGGCCGAGCTGCTCCCCGATGCCGGAGATCGCGTAGGCGAAGGCGGTCAGCTCGTGGTCGGGCAGCTCGGGCAGGAACGGGCGGGCCAGTTCGGCGATGCGGGCGATCGTGGCGGCACGCAGTTCGGTGAGCTGGTCGGCCACCTCGCCCGTCAGGCTGGCGGAGCTCGTGAACAGCAGCGCCCACCGCCGGGGATTGGCGGCGATGAGCTCGAAATACGGTGCGCCACCAGCCCGTATCGCCGAATCCATATCGGCGTCGGCCGGATCGAGGCTGTCGATGACACTGCGCTCGAACTGCTCACGCGCGCGACGGACGCAGGCGATGAAGATGCCGTCCTTGGACCCGTGATGCTGATAGACGATCGGACGCGAAACCCCTGCGGTGCGGGCGATCTCGTCCAGGGTCACCCCTTCGTAGCCCCGCTCGGTGAACAGCCCTTCGGCAACGTCGAGCAACTGCTGCTCACGCTCGGGACCCGACAGCCGCACCCGCCGCTCGGGCCCCAGCGCCGTCGCGTCCACCATGAGATCCACCCCGACTTCCGGCTCGCTCCCCCGCCGGGCGGAGGCTGTAATGGGCAGTGCGCCTTATCGGGCCGAACCGGGTGCCGGCCGATGTCGCGGAACTTGCATCATGTCAACCTACTCGCACGGCGTCGGCGCGCATCGCGACGCCGGGGTGTAGATCGCCGAATCCTCGCGCGCCCGAGGGCGAGGTCGCTACATGCTCCAGCGGCGGGGGCCGGTTCGCACCGGCCCCACCACGGTCGAACTACGACGCGACGGTCGGCTGGTCCACGGCCCACAGCCACGACCCGTCGGGCTGGCGGCGCGCGACCTCGACGGTCACCTCGCCACTGTCCAGGGTGCAGGCGGTCAGCGCGACATCCCCGCTGACCAGTTGCGGATGCTGGCGGCCGGGGACGAGAACCGGTGCGGCGGCGACGAACTGCTCGTACACCTTGCGGATTTCCGCGTGCCCGGTGGCGACACTGCCGGGCGGGAACGCCAGCACCGCGTCCGGCTCGTACAGCGCCACCAATCCGTCGACGTCACCGGCGTTCGCGCGCTCGATGAAGAACTTACCCAGGTCATTCGGCTCGGTGGCCACGTTGTTGCTCATGGGGACAAGCTTTCTCGATGCACCCGGAGCGCAACAGTGGCCCGATGGCCGCGTATCGATAAATTCGGGCCAGCTAGTCGACCTTGTGAAAACGGGCGTCGAGAAGCGCGAAGACGCCGAACGCCGCCAGGCCGACCGCGACGATCAGCAGCAGCGGGGTGCCGTAGGACTGGGCGGCCAAGGTTTTGAGGGCCACGTCCAGCCCGGTCGCCTTGTGCGGCTGGCTCTGCACGGCGGCCGCGATCACGAGTGCACCCGCGCCGGCGTACACCGCACCCACCGCCGCGTAGCCGATCTGCCCGAGCCGGATCACGAGTCGTTCGGTCGACCGGCTGACGGTGCTGAAGTCCTGCTCCTCGCGGAATCGCTTCGTCCAGCCGTGGTGGGCGACGAACGCGCCAACGGCGATGATGGCGAGCCCGATGACGATCACCACCGGTTTGCCCCACTCTTTGTCGAGCATGCTGCCGACGAGGCCTTGCTGCGCCTGGTCGGTCGAGGAGGCCGGCTTACCGTTCGCGAGCTTGACCGCGCTGAAGGCGAGGTAGGCGAACAGGATCGCCTCCCCGACGTTGGTCGCGCGCGATACCTTCTGCCTGCTGGTGTTGCGCTGGCCGGTGCCGGCCTCGAGCAGCTGCCAGAGCGCGGTGAACCCGAGCCCGATGGCGATGAGCCACAACACCGATTTGCCGCCCGCGTTCTCCGCGAGGTGCTGCAGCGCGCCGGTCTTGTCCGCTCGGCCGCCGGCGTCGCCGAGCGCGACCTGCACACAGAGCCAGCCCACGAGCAGATGGACAACGCCGTACGCCACCAGCCCTACTCGTACCGCGAATTGGAACAGCGCGTTCCCGGACACCTCGTGATGAACCTGATTCGTGTTCGCCATAATCACACCCAGAAAAAGCCGCAACCGCGGGCCGACATCGGACGGTTCGGGCATTGCCCGAACGACGCGATCCAAACGTCGGACGGGGTGCGCATGCGAGCGCTCGAGCCGATACGTATCTCAGCGCCCAGGCCGACGACGACAAAACGAGGATAGAGGCAGCGCCGCCGATCGCCTCCGCGTCGGGTGCAGGGCGATAACCAGCAGCAAGTCGATTGGACGTCGCATTGGTCCTTTTCCAGCGCCCGCTCACCGTGCTCCCATTTCGTCCGGCGGCTGGCCGGCACTCCCCCGCGCGTACGTCGCATACGGCTCGACGGTGATCAGGTCCACGGCCTGAACCAACGCCGCAGGAACTATGCCGCCGAAATGAGACAAGCTCGGCACGATCACCGCTTCGGCTCCCAGATTGCGCACGACATTGATCAGGCGGTCGACCGGTGCGTCCGTGTACTGGTCGAACACAACAGTTCTCGCGACGACGTAGCCGAGACGACAGGCCACAGAACGCGTTTGGGCCGTGTCCCATTCCTCGCGAGTTCCAGAGACGTCGGCCCGCAGATAGTCGAGCGCGGTGGGCTCACCGAGCATCATCGCCACCCCCTACCGACTGGGACATAGGTTCGAGCGGTTTCGATCACCAAGCGCGCCTGGATCTCAGCAACGCTGGGTCCGTTCTGGTGGCAGTTAGCCGGGGCCATGTGTCTGAATGCCGCCGGTGCGATGGCAAGTACTAACGCGACGAGGATGATTTCCATGTCGGGTGCCTCCCGATCCCTGAATGAACGTGGAGTGCACCCGGCACCTGGGGGCGGTCGGCATCGTCCCGTAGTTACGAACTTCGTCGGCGCTGCGACTGAACCCGGCACCGGGGCTGGATTCAGCCTGCTCGGCTCAGCTCCCTGATCCCACCCATGGAACTACGACGCTGGTCGTACGCTTCTGTTACGGACCGCTGCGAGGGTGGAGCAGGGGCAACCATGATTGTCGAGAAGTGGACAGCGACAGAGGTAAAGGCGCTGCGCAAGGCCGCCCTGCGCCTGTCCCAAGAGGAGTTGCACGAAGTCATCGGGTTTCAGACTTCGACCATTCAGAAGTGGGAGCAGCGAGCCAGTCTGGACCGTCCGGTCGTCGGCCGTTCGGCGGAGGCCCTCGATACTGTCCTGGCCAACCTCAGTGCCGCACAGCTGCAAAGGTTTTGTGCAGCACTCGACGCTGCGCAATCAACAACCGCCGGGCATCCTGTCCCTGGTAGTAACGAGGATCCGATCGATGCCACACCACACCGGCCAAGGGCAGGTGAGCTCGGCCTGTACGCATGGGAAGTGGACGACGACGTGAAACGACGTGAATTCGGAACCCTGGCGACGATGGGGCTTGTTGCCATGCTCGCAGGCGAGCAGAACCGCCTCGACGCAGGCGATGTCCGGCGTCTGCTTACAGGTGTGGACGCGTTGGAGGTCGAGGATCAGCGGTCCGGCGGCGCGGGCCTTGTCGATTTCGCTGTCGAGCAACTCGCGCTCGCCAAACACAAGCTCGACACCTGCAGCTATGACGAGGCGATCGGTGACGCATTCGCCAGCGCGACAGGACATCTCGCAGTAATGGCCGGCTGGCTCGCCTATGATGCCGATCGCCACCCTCTCGCCCGCCGCTTGTATTCCGATGCGCTGGCACTCGGAACCGAATCCAACGACAACGACCTCCTCGCACACACCTGCCTGTACTCCGCAAATCAATCCATCGCCCTCAGCCGCGCCGGCATCGGAAGCCCTTATCACGCGTTGAAACTCATTCGCCGTGCACGCGATCTCATGCGCGGCCGCCCACCCGGCCGGATTCATGCACTCGTCGCGGTCCGCGAGGCCCAAGCCCAAGGGATGGTCGGTGACCGCGTCGCCTTCGGTCGTGCCCTCGCAACCGCCTGGCGCGAGATGGACAGCGCGGCGCACTACGAACCCCTCGAGCAGTGCCCGCAATGGTTGCGGTTCGTCACACACTCCGAGATTGCGGGACACGAAGCCCGCGGCTATGGCGATCTGGGCGAAACAACTCGATCGGTCGCGCTCTACGCCGCAGCGGCAGACGAACAATCCAGTGTCCGCAACTCCCTGCACCTCAGTGCATGGTCAGCCGCGTCGCGAATACAACTGCGCGACATCAATGGTGCTGTCGGAGAAGGCCTTCCGGTGCTGAAAAAGCTCGCCACAATCTCATCAGTGCGAACCCTGAGAGTCCTCGAGCCCGTTCGCCAATCGGTGGGACAGTCAGCATCCGCAGACGAGTTCCGCCACCTGTTCGATGCCCTCACAGAGAAGGCCATTGCATCGTGACCACCCCCAGCTTCGAACACTACTCGGCCATCCGAGCTCGCGAACTCCGCGCCGTTGTCGAAGACATCTACTGTCGCTCGTACACCGAAGCTATCGCTTCAGGCGATCCATTCGACTCACCAACAGAATTCATGAACCGGTTCGATGCCTACACCGATCCCCGCCGCAGCAGCGGATTCGAACTGGTCCTAGCGCGCGTCGATGGCGAACCTGCCGGCCAAACTTGGGGCTGGCCTCTGCCGGCGAACGCGCGATGGTGGGAACAACTCACGTTGGACGAAGGCGACATCCGTGAATTCACCCTTGAAGACGGGTCGCGGACTTTCGCACTCAGCGAGATCATGGTGTGCGCCGAACACACCGGTCAAGGACTCGCACGCGCCTTACACGACGAACTGATCAATAGCCGACCGGAACAGCGCGCGACCTTGCTCGTCGAGCCGGACAACGACCGCGCCTACGCGGCGTACCTCAAATGGGGATGGCAACGGGTCGGATCCCTTCGGCCTCAATGGGAGAACGCGCCGAAGTTCGACGTCCTGATCTACATCAATCGCTAGCAAGCGGAATACAGCAACATCGATCTGATGATGGCCTACATCAGCGTAGGAGACCTCGATGCCGCGCCAGCTGTTGCCGGAACTGCGGGATGCTGACCGCGGCCAACCGATACCCGCAGCTGGTGGCCTCGGCGACCGATTTGCGATCGGCGATGGACCGCTGGGCCGATTTGGCACCGGTGCGAGCACTCGATACCGCAGTGAGCGACTACCGGATTGTCCCGAGTTCCCGTACATAGACATCGAACTCGGGACTGGTCCAGCCCGCATCCGGCGGACTGTCCTGGCGACCGACCAGAGTCCACCCTGTCGCGGTATAGAACGCCCCCGCGGTCTCGCCGAGAGCGGGAATCATTCCCAACGTGACACGCTCGTAAGGCAGTCCCGCCAGCAGCGCATCCATCAGACTGCGGCCGATACCGTGGCGACGATGGTCCGGGGCTACGCCGACGTCGATCACCGCGAAGGTCCGGCCCTCCCATTCCTCGGTGAACTCCGGTGGCACCGGCTCTCGCAATCCCTGCCACCAACGACTCGATGTCAGCCCGTGCCCGTAGGCGAGCCCGACCAACCCATCGTCCGAGTCGTCAGCGAGCACGATGGCGACGCTGGCATCGGTCAGGAGGCGAATCATGGTGGCGCGGTGATTGGCTGGTGTATCGGGGATGTTCGGCGGCTCCGAGAACACCCGCAAGTACAGCTCGCCGATGTCATCCAACCGCGTCGCCGCCTCGACCGCCGTCACCGCTCGCACCGCAATCTCACCCACAGAGCGAGGATAGATATCCCGGACCGAACCGACTACTTGTTCGGCGGCTCGCGAAGCGCGAACGCTCGCTCATTGCAGGAATCAAACCTGCAGAGTTCGCACACTCCGCCCATCCGGGATTCCACATACAGCGCTTCTTCGGACCAGAGGGGCAACGCGATCTTCCATCGGGAGTCCGGTGCGGCGGCACTGACCGGCGGTGGAGAAATCTCGGCGCGGTCGTCGAGAGGATGCTGGCACTTGCTGCTAACTGGGGATGGCAGCGCGTCGGCACTCTGCGCCCCAACTGGGCGGATGCGCCGACGCTACATGTGCTTGTACGCGAACTGCCACCACAGCGGTAGCAGGATGTCGCACCGGTACCGTGGCGACCGTGCCCGCATCCAGTGCCCGTCAACCGTTTCCGTCGATCGAGCCCTACGCGTCCGGGCTGCTCGCGGTCGGTGACGGCAACCGGATCTACTGGGAGACGAGCGGAAACCCGGGTGGGCGGGCGGTGCTGGTGGTGCACGGTGGGCCGGGTGCGGGCGGGCGGCGTGGGGCTCGGAAGACCTTCGATCCGGAGGTGTTTCGGATCGTGCTGTTCGATCAGCGCGGGTGTGGGGAGAGCCTGCCGCACGCATCGGATCCCGCTGTTGACATGGCGCACAACACGACCGAGCATCTGCTGGCCGACATGGAGGTGTTGCGGGAGCACCTCGGAGTCGAGAAATGGGTGCTTTACGGGGGTTCCTGGGGGTCCACGCTGATTCTCGCGTATGCGCAGCGGCATCCGGACCGGGTGATCGGGATCGTGTTGATCGGGGTGTTCACTGCCCGGCAGCGGGAGATCGACTGGCTCTATCGCGGGATGCGGATGCTTCGGCCTGTCGAATGGGAGCGGTTCCGGCTCGGCGGGTCCACCGAGTATCGGGATGGAGACCTGGTCGAGGGCTACCGGCAACTGATGGAACACCCGGCACCGGCGGTGCGCGAGCAGGCCGCGCGGGAGTGGTGTGCCTGGGAGGATGCGGTGATCGCGCATGAAACCTTGGGTGCGCCGGGGCAATACAGCGCGCCCGCGGACAGGGAGCAATTGGCGTTCGTGCGGATCTGCAGTCACTACTTCGCGCACGCGGGCTGGCTCGACGACGGTCAGCTGCTGCGTGAGGCGCATCGGCTCGCGGGGATACCCGGGGTTCTGATCCACGGTCGTCTCGACCTGTCGGCACCGGTGCGCACGGCCTGGGAACTCGCGCGCGCCTGGCCCGAGGCCGAGCTGCGGATCATCGAGGACTCCGGGCACACCGGCAGCCCTGCCATGGCGGAGAGCATCTTCGACGCTGTCGCCCGATTCGCGGACTGACATGTCCGGGGTGGCTCCGCGTCCGCCGACGCGGAGTCACCTCACCGCACGCGGTATCGACTATTTCGCGAGCGGGGCGAACCGATAGACGGCGGGTGCGTCCGACGACAACGGTTCCGGCATCGACGGCGTCGTGTAGCTGTAGTTTCCGGTGGTCTCGGTGCGGCAGGTCAGGGTGATGGTGAACTCGATCGGGTCCGGCGTGGTGTGTTCGGTGCCGTGGAAGACCGCGACGCCGGGGGCGGAGCTCTCCCGGGTGAACGTGCCATCCTGCCAGCCGCTGACGCCGACCACCGAATAGCGGAAAGTTCCCGGGCCGGTGAAGCGGACCAGGGTGAGGTTGTCGCCGCGGATACCTGCCGGAACGGCGGGCACATTGCCCCACATCACCAGCATCTGTTCCGTCGACTCGGCCGGCACCTGGCAGGTGGGCGCGATATCGGGATCGGCCGACGCCGTACCGGTGATCAGGGGCAGCGCCGCCGCTACCGCCATCGCCGAGACGAAAATACTTGCGCGGGTGGTCATTCCAGCTCCTTCATGGCGCGGGTGGCACGCGTGGCCGCGGCGGATCACAGCAGACCGAACACGCTCAGGATGAAGACGACGTTCGCGACGATGCTGGTGACTTCCTCAGCCAGAACCAGTGCCGCCGAACCCAATTCGACCAGCCCCGCGGACAGCGTTGCTGACATCGATCCTCCTTCTCGTGTTCTTCGAGGCGGTGACCGGAATGATGGCCCACAGCCGGTTGGTGAAGCTCGGGTCGGTTTTCCTTCACCAGAAGAAGGCGACAGCATCGGGCATCCGATGCCGAACAGCGCATAAAGAACCGCGCGCGGCAAACAATACCGACGATTAGCCAAATCAATGGTGATCTCGCTATCGCGCGGCGCGTGAATGGGGCGGCCGAGCCGTGTCGGCGACACACGATCGCGCTGCGGGGAAATCGCTTGTTCGGGGCAGCGACCTCTGTGAGGCTGCCGTCGTGACCATGCATCCGAACCAGCTGGAAGTCTCGCTCGGGACCGCGCGCGCCTTGGTCGCCGAACAATTCCCGCAATGGCGCGGGCTCGATATTCGGCATGCGCCGGGGAGTGGGACGGTGCATTCGATTTTCCGGCTCGGTGACGACTTTGCGTTGCGGTTTCGAATGCGGTTCGCCGACCCTGCGCAGGTCCGTTCGGAACTGCACAGGGAGGCCGCGGCGGCCCGCGAGGTCGCCGGGCGAACCCGGTTCGCAACACCGGAACCGGTCGCCATCGGCGAACCCGGTGGCGGATATCCACTGCCGTGGTCGATTCAGACGTGGCTCGAGGGCGAGGTTGCACTGGACGCGGATCCCAGCGAATCATCCTCCTTGGCAATGGACTTGGCCGAGTTCATCATCGGCGTGCGAAGTATCGATGCCCGCGGGCGCACGTTCGACGGCAATGGGCGAGGCGGAGATCTCAGGTCCCATGACGACTGGGTCGCCACCTGCCTTACTCGCAGTGCCGGCCTCCTGGATGTTGTTCTGCTGCATCGCATCTGGGAGCGGTTGCGCACACTCCCCCGCGGCAGCGATCCCGATGTGATGAATCACTGCGACCTGATTCCCGGCAACATTCTGGTGACCAACGGCCGGCTCACGGGCGTGCTGGACACGGGCGGTCTCGCGGCGGCGGACCCCGCGCTGGACCTGGTGGGTGCCTGGCACCTGCTCGGCACCGCACCGAGGCAGGTCCTGCGCGACTGGCTCGGCGTCGACGACCCGGAATGGGAGCGCGGTATGGCATGGGCGTATCAGCAGGCCATCGGCCTTGTCTGGTACTACGCCGAAAGCAACCCCGCGCTGAGTCGAGTCGGCCGAAAGACGTTGGACCGTATCGCAAGCAGTCTTGGACGGCCGCTTCCACGATGACGGCGAACGCACCGCCCCGTGTTCTCCTGCCCCTGAAAGTGACGGGCCGGGGTGGCGATAACGCCCTCCACGGCGGTGCCGACTCACAGGTATGAGAATGAAAAGTGTTTCCCTGCAACAGTTCACGTTTCGCACCGGCGTCGTCGCGGCGGCGATGGTGACCGCGTGGAGCGGTCTCGCCGGGGCCGCCGGCGCCAACCCCGGCGACCAGGTCGCACAGTTCACCCCGACCCTGACCCGGGTTCCGGGTCCCAACTGCGCCGCGATCATCAACGCCGAAACCGTGCCCCAGCCGCAGTCCGGGGTCTTCGGCGTCCGGTTGAAGATCACCCAGACCGGGGACTTCTGCGGGGCGTACCACGTCACCGTGCACTGGCGGAACCTCGACACCGGCCGGACCAGCGGCCAGTCCCAGCGGGTCGAGGGCACCACGGTGGTCGGCCTGCCGGACGGTGTGATCACCGGAATGGGCATGGGCCCGGGGGCCGGGAAGGTAGAGGCGTGGCTCGACACCTATTCCGAGGTCTACCCGCAGAATGTGGACCTGGAGCACATCGCCGGCCGCGCCACGTTCGCGCTGGGCTGAGTTCACGGCCCGGGAACGCGATCATTGCCCGCGCCCTCCCGCAGAGGATTAGCCCGGCATTGCGGGGGTACGCGCAGCATATGGAGATCTTGATCATTATCGGACTGGTGATTCTGGTCGGTGCTGTCCTGTTGTGGCGACGCTCGGGACGGGGTCCGGACGACACCGACCTGAACACCGGCAACCCGCCCTCGGCCAACAACGACACGATCTAGCGCTCGTTTCGGGCGTGTGCTCGGCGGTTGCCGTATCCGAGTAGGTGCGACCGGGCCGGGTACTCGGCGATGGTGGACCATTCATCAGCACCGATATTGGACGCACTGGCCGACTATCAGCGATCGGACAGATACGGCTTCACGCCGCCTGGCCATCGCCAAGGGCGCGGCGCGGATCCGCGCGTACGGCAGGTGCTCGGGGACGCCCTGGCCGCAGATCTGCTCGCCGCGAGCGGTCTCGATGACCGGCTCTCACGCAACCGATACCTCTCCGACGCGGAGGCGTTGATGGCGGATGCGGTCGGCGCGCAGATGGCGTTCTTTTCGACCTGTGGCAGCTCGCTCTCGGTGAAGGCCGCCATGCTGGCCGTGGCCGGCGGTGACCGCGGCGGGCTGCTGCTGGGGCGCGACAGCCACAAATCCGTGGTCGCCGGTCTGATCTTCTCCGGCGTGCAGCCGCACTGGATCGCCCCGCGCTGGGATGCCGAACGGCATCTGTCGCATCCGCCGTCACCCGATCAGGTCCGCCGGGGCTGGGACGAGCACCCGGACGCGGCAGCCGCGCTGATCGTCAGCCCGAGTCCGTATGGCACCTGCGCCGATCTGGCCGCGATCGCGGATATCTGTCACGAACGCGGTAAGCCGCTGATCGTGGACGAGGCGTGGGGCGCGCATCTGCCGTTCCACTCCGGCCTGCCGACCTGGGCGATGGATGCCGGCGCCGACGTGTGCGTGGTGAGCGTGCACAAGATGGGCGCGGGATTCGAACAGGGTTCGGTCTTCCACGCGCAAGGTGATCTCGTGGACTTCGACCACCTCAGCGCCTGCGCGGATCTCCTCATGACGACCAGCCCGAATGTGTTGCTGTACGCCGCGATCGACGGCTGGCGACGGCAGATGGTGGAGCATGGACACGATCTGCTGTCGGCGGCACTGGATTTGGCCGATCGCGCCCGCACGCGGATCGCGGACGTCGACGGTCTCGAGGTGATGGAACAGCAATTGCTGGGGGTGGAAGCCTCCCACGATCTCGACCGGCTACAGATCCTCGTGGACGTATCGGCCACGGGAGCAACCGGTTACGACGCCGCCGATTGGTTGCGCACCCACCGTCACATCGATATCGGACTCAGCGATCACCGCCGGGTACTGGCCACGCTGTCGATGGCGGATGAGGATGCCACCATCGACAGGTTGGTGAACGCGCTGCGGGAGTGGGCGCACGAGCCCAAAACCTCTCGGCAGCACGATATTCGGCTGCCATCGCCATCGGAACTACAGCTCGAATCGGTGATGCTGCCGCGCGACGCCTTCTTCGGCCCGGTCGAGACCGTGCCGATCGACCAGGCCCCGGGCCGGGTCGCGGCCGAACAGCTCACCCCCTATCCGCCGGGTATTCCCGCGATCGTGCCTGGCGAGCTGATCAACACAGCCGTGATCGAGTACCTGCGTACAGGTCATGCCGCGGGCATGAACGTGCCCGACCCCGCCGATCCCGACCTCAAAACACTTCGGGTCGTGGCCGGGCGGTAGACCGTCCGGCAGGGCGAGAGGGCATTTCCAGCTTCCGGCCACACGAACCTCGGCCCCGCCTTAAGCGGGGCCGAGGCTGAGTTCCTCTGCTCAGTACGAGAACTCGGCGTCCCGGGCCCAGACGCGATGTTCCGGAAGTAGCGCCGCCAGCGCGTCGAACCCTTCGCCGATCGTCGGGGCCTCCTGTACGCCTTCGGATTGCCCATCGATCCCGGCCGCGGCGATCGCCTCCGCGCCGTCGCCGGTATACGCGATGGCCTTGAGGTGGCGATGGGCCTCCTGCAGCAGGATCGCGAGTCGCGGGTCTGGGGCTACAGCGGTGATCAGCAGCGCGTCGAACTCGATGGAGCGAGCCGTATCGAGGGTGCGCGAAATCGCCACCGTTTTTGTGCCCGAGCCAAGTTCGCCGCCCTGGGGGGCGATGACCAATGGCGTCATGGACTGGTCGGCGATCGCGGCGACGGTAGCGGCCAGCTCGCCGGGATCGGTGTCGGCGGTGGCGAAGATGCCGACGATGCGACCATCGCTCGGCCAGGTGCCCCCCAGCTGCGACAGCGCGGGCGATGGGGTGACCTTCTCGATCTGGGCCGCCTTGCCGGTGATCTCGACGCCCAACCCGGCGGCGACGGTTCGGGCTAGCTGTTCGTCGATCTGGCGGAGCACGGTGACAGCGCGCTGTTTGATCGCCTTCTCGTAGCATTTGCCGAGTTCGAAGGTGTACGCCTTCGCGACATGGGCCTGTTCGATCTCGCTGAGACTGGCGTAGAACAGGCGGGCCGAACTGAAGTGATCGTCGAAAGTGGCGGCGGCCGCACGCACTTTCGTCCCCTCGACCGCCTCGGGGAAATCGATCCGGACGCCGTCCTTCGCGCCGGCGATGAACGGGCATCCACCGTCGAGGCTGTTGGGGCGGTAGGGAGCAACGCCGGAATGGACGGCCGTTTGATGCATGCCGTCGCGCTGCATGTCGTTGATCTCGGCGTGCGGGCGGTTGATGGGCAACTGGGCGAAGTTCGGCCCGCCCAGGCGGGTGATCTGGGTGTCGATGTAGGAGAACAGCCGGCCCTGCAGCAGTGGATCGTTGGTGACGTCGATACCGCGCACGAGATGGCCGGGATGGAAGGCGACCTGTTCGGTTTCACTGAAGTAGTTGGTGGGGTTGGCATTCAGCGTCATCGTGCCGATGATCTGGACCGGGGCGAGTTCCTCGGGGACCAGCTTGGTGGGATCGAGCAGGTCGATGCCCTCGAACATCTGCTCGGGCGTGTCGGGGAACACCTGCACCCCGAGATCCCACTGCGGAAACGCCCCGGATTCGATGGCATCCGCCAGATCGCGCCGGTGCATATCGGGATCCACCCCGGCCGCGATCTGCGCCTCTTCCCACACCAGCGAGTGCACGCCCAGCTTCGGCTTCCAATGAAACTTCACGAGCACCGACTCTCCGTCCCCGTTGAGGAGCCGGAAGGTGTGGACGCCGAAGCCTTCCATCATGCGCAGCGAGCGCGGGATCGCTCGATCGGACATGTTCCACAGGGTGTGCGCGGTCGCCTCGGTGTGCAGGGTGACGAAGTCCCAGAAGGTGTCGTGGGCACTCTGGGCCTGCGGGATCTCCCGGTCCGGGTGCGGCTTGCCCGCGTGGATGATGTCCGGGAATTTGATGGCGTCCTGGATGAAGAAGACCGGGATGTTGTTGCCGACCAGGTCGAATACGCCCTCGTCGGTGTAGAACTTGGTCGCGAATCCTCGGGTGTCGCGCACGGTGTCGGCCGAGCCGCGGGAACCGAGGACGGTCGAGAAGCGGACGAAGACCGGGGTCTGCTTGTTCTTCGCGAAGAGCGAGGCGCAGCAGATCCGGTCGGCGGCGCCGTTGCCGACGAACGTCCCGTGCGCGGCCGCGCCGCGGGCGTGTACGACCCGCTCAGGAATGCGCTCGTGGTCGAAATGGGTGATCTTTTCGCGCAGGTGGTGGTCCTGGAGCAGCACCGGGCCGCGCGGCCCGGCCTTGAGCGAATGGTCGGTATCGCTGGGTCGCGCGCCCTGGGCCGTGGTCAGAAACGCTCCGCGCTGGCTCACCGCGTCCTGCGGGAGATCGGTCGGCGCGCCGGTGGGGGTGACGGTGGCCGGGCCGGCCTGGTCCGGCTTCGGTGGCAACGGATCATGCGGCTTCGTCGGCTCTGCCTCGGAGGCGGGCGCACTCGATGGCGCACCGGGAATGACGGGTTGTTTTCTGGCTCCACGCGTGGCCATTGGCTACCTCCTGGGTACCGAGCGGGCAAGACAGTGGCCGTATGCCCAGCGGCCCCGGCGGCAAACCGGGCGCGATGACGTGCGGGAATCGCGTGCCGCTGTCCCGGGCCGGGCCGCGGTTTGCGGCGGCGCGCCGCGGGTATGCGCTGACCATGATCGTTTCGGATGACCGGTTCGGACGTCTACAACCGATCAGTGACGTCGTTGTCGTCGTACCTGTCCGCGACGAGGAACAACTGCTTCCCCACTGTGTGCGAGCACTGCGGCGCAGCGCGGCGCAGGTCCGGATTCCGGTACGGATACAACTGGTTCTCGATGCCTGCACCGACGGCTCCACGCAGGTCGCCGACGCGTTGGCGGTGGATTCACTGATCGTCGACGAGCACAACGTGGGGGCCGCGCGGGCGGCGGGGTTCGCGGCGGTGCGCTCGACCAGCGGCCCGGACACCTGGTTCGCGACGACCGACGCCGATTCGCAGGTCGACCGGGCATGGCTGAGCCGGCAGCTGCATTACGCGCGTCATGGGGCGGACCTGGTCGCCGGCGTCGTGTCGGTCGCGGATTGGGATGGGTACAGCCCGGCGACCCGCCTGCGCTATCAGCGGCAGTACGAACACGGCGGGCACGGCGGGCACGGTCACATTCATGGGGCAAACCTTGGGTTTCGTGCCGAAATGTACTGGAGTACAGGCGGTTTCCTCGCCAAGCCCTCCGGTGAGGACGTCGAGTTCGTCACCCGTGCGCAAGCCGCGGGACGCACGATCGTGTGGGCGGATGACGTGGTCGTGTCCACCTCCGGACGCCGGAACGGCCGGGCGCCGGGCGGTTTCGCCGCGCACCTGCGAACCGTGGAGGCGCGCTGGCCCAGTGAGGTCGACAGTGCCTGAGGATATGGACGGCGACCGCATCATGAAGCGTCTGCACGAACTCTCCCGGACCGGGGAGCTCGACCTACCGCTACCGGGGCACGGCCGGACCCTCGACAGGTTCCGCAGCCTCGCCACGTTCGCGGCCGAAGACACCGTGCTGGGCCGCTTGGCCGAGGCGCACACCGACGCAGCCGCGATCCTGGACGAGCTCGGCGGCGGGGCACCGCTACCCGGTCAGGTGTGGGGCGTATGGGCCGCCGAACCACCCGAGCCGCTGGTGCGGGCCGAGCAGACCGCTGACGGCTGGGAATTGACCGGCCGCAAACTCTGGTGCTCGGGCGCGAACATCTGCACCCACGCGCTGGTCACCGCGCGGCACGGGGAGCAACGGCGGCTGTTCGCGGTGCCGCTGCACAGCCCGGCCGTGCGGCCGGTCCCGGACTCGTGGCACGCGGTGGGCATGCGCGACTCCGATTCCGGTGCAATGGATTTCACGCACGCCGCGGCCACTCCGGTCGGGCAGCCGGGAGCTTACATCGACAGGCCCGGGTTCTGGCACGGGGCGATCGGCGTCGCGGCCTGCTGGTACGGCAGCGCCTGCGAGGTAGCGCGCCCGCTGCACGAGCGCGTCGCGACGGGTAAGGCGGACGCGCACGTCGCCGCCCATCTGGGAGCGGTCGCCAGTGCCCTGGGCGCGGCACGGCTGAGCTTGAGCCGCGCCGCCGCCGATATCGATCACGACCCGGCGGGCGATCCCACCCGGACACGGATCCGAGCCCGGGTCGTGCGCGCGATCGTGGAGGACGCCGCCACTATCACCCTCGATCGCGTAGGCCGAGCCCTGGGCGCCGCACCGCTGTGCATGAACTCCGCGCATGCGCGCCGCGTCGCCGATCTGACCGTCTACCTGCGGCAGAGTCACGGTGAAGCGGATCTGGCCGCGCTGGGCCACGACATCGGCGAAGGAGATACCTCGTGGGCACTCCTGTGATCGATCTGCGGGCGCCCGGCACACAGGACGCCATCTGGGAACGGTGGCGCGCCGACTGCGCTCCGCTCACGGTGAGCGGCTGGCGCGAGCTGGTCGTGGTGGCGCCCCACCCGGACGACGAGGTTCTGGGTGTGGGCGGGCTGATCGCGCTGGCCCGCGCGAACGGCATCCCGGTCACCGTCGTCGCGGCCACCGACGGCGAGGCCTCCCACCCGGACTCCCCCACCCACACCCGAGACCGTCTGACCGCCCTGCGCATCAAGGAATCACACGCCGCGGCAACAGAATTGGGCGCTGAGCCACCGCTCCGGCTACACCTGCCCGACGGCGACCTGACGCGGCACGAACACGACCTCACCGAGCGACTGTCGATACTGCTTGCGCGGCCGGGCGGAGAGCCGGTCTGGTGCGCGGCGAGCTGGGCACATGACGGGCACCCCGATCACGAAGCCGTCGGGCGCGCGGCCGCAGCGGCGTGTGCACGCACGGGCGCGCGACTGCTGCAGTACCCGATCTGGATGTGGCACTGGGCCACACCGGCGAATCCGCTGCTCGAGCACTCCCGAGCAAGAACGCTGGCCTTACCCCCGGCCGCCCACAGCGCCAAATGCCGTGCGCTGAGCCGGTTCCGAAGCCAGACGCAGCCGTTGTCGGATCTGCCGGGGGACGAGCCGATCCTGCCGCAGCACATCCTGCGCCGCTTCACCGGTCCGACCGAAACCTTCCTGCTATGACCCCGAACCGCCTGCCTGCCGGCTACTTCGAAGCCCTGTACCGGCGCGAGGCCGACCCGTGGCAGTTCGCCACCCGCTGGTATGAGCGCCGCAAGCGCGCGCTCACGCTCGCTGCCCTACCCCGGCCCCGCTATCGGCACGCCTTCGAGCCCGGCTGCGGTATCGGCACTCTCACCGCCGAGCTCGCCCACGTCTGCGACCGGATCACCGCCACCGACATCACCGACGAGCCGCTGCGCACCGCCGCCCTGCGACTCGGCGATGGTGCGGATACCGTCGACTTCACGGTTTGGGCGCTCGGGGACGACTGGCCCGGTACACAATTCGACCTGATCGTCTTCAGCGAAGTCTGCTACTACCTCGACGGCGACGAATTGCGGATCGCCCTCGACAGGACCGTCGAGCACCTCGAGCCGGACGGCACGCTGCTGTGCGTGCACTGGCTCCACCCGGCTCCGGACTACCCCCTCAGCGGCGAACAAGTTCACATGATCGTCGCCGAACATCCAGGGCTGGTACGCCTTGCGCGGTATCGCGATGAAGACATGCTGCTCGAGGTGTTCACCCCGGTTGCGGGCGACCAGCGCTCGGTCGCACAACGCGAGGGCATCGTATGACCACGCACGTGCTCGCACCCTCGACCGGCCTGGACGGGTACCGGCGCGAGCTTCGGATCTCCGCGCCGGACGGCGCGGCTCCACCGTCAACGAAACCTCGCCGACGAAGCAGGAGGTAGATCATGTCCGAGCCCGCAGCGGTTCTGTTCGATGTCGACGGCACGCTGGTCGACTCCAACTATCTGCACGCCCGGGCATGGCATCGGGCGTTCGCCGAAGTGGATGTCATCGTGCCGACATGGCGCATCCACCGCGCCATCGGCATGGACGGGGACCAGCTGATCCAGACCCTGGCCGGTGAGCTCGATGACGCCGCGTCCGCGCGAGCCGATGACTGGCACAGTCGCCTCTATCTGGATTCGGCCGACGAACTCACGCTGCTACCGGGCGCGCGCGAGATCCTGGCCGAGCTGTCCTCGCTCGGGCTGCGGGTACTGCTCGCCACCTCCGCGCCGCCGGACGAGCTCGCGGTGCTGCGCAAGCTACTCGACAGCGACGCGGCGCTCTACGCGGTAACCGGCGGTGAGGATGTGGATACGGCGAAACCGGACCCCGCAATCGTGCGGGTCGCCCTCGATCGTGCCGGCGTTCCCAACGACCGCGCCGTGTTCGTCGGTGACACGGTGTGGGATGTGCGCGCTTGCCTCCCGGTCGGGGTACCGGCGATCGGGGTACTCAGCGGTGGCATCGCCCGAGCCGAACTCGAACAAGAGGGTGCGGCCCACGTGTGCGACGATGTCGCGCAGTTGCTCCGTCACCTCGACGACAGCCCGATCGCCGCGTTGCTGTGAGGTCCGCGACCCGTCGTCGCACAGTGGGGTGGATCTGCCGTCCTTAGGTCCCTACCCCGATGAATCCACCGCGCCAATCCATCTCGGCTACGTCGTCCGCCTCTAAGCCCCATCGGTTACACCACATCATGCCCCCGAGCCGCCGAAATGGTTCAGGGACAACGGTTCCTGCGTAGAGGCAGGGGCGTCGCCGCGACGGCTTCAGGTGCGCCGCAGGAGTTCGTCCAGTTCGTTGAAGGCTTGTTCGCAGTGTCCGTCCTCGTGTAGATCCCAGAAGTATTCACGCTGGTGCCGTGTCCAGAAGTGGGCGTCGAACAGGTGGACACTCCGCTTCGTTATCGAATGCCGGGTTACGAAACTATCGATGTCCGCGGGGGCGCTGGGCAGTCCCAGCATCTCGAACAGTTCTTGTAGCGTGTACTGCTCGTCATCCTCGGAGTCCATCCTCTGAATCTAGCTGTGACAGAGGGGATTCGGACTACACCGCAGTTGTCTACCCCCGGAAAGCAGGGGCAGCGCTTCGCAGTTGAAACAACAGTGCTTCGCATACGATCCCCAGCCATGGTCAACTCATCCCGGGTCGCTGCCGCCGGGCTACTTTGCGCGCCCGCACTCGCCCTGCCCGCGCTGCTCGCACCGGCCGCCCATGCCACCGTCGACTCCTTCGGAGTCGGGTGCGCCACGCCATCCGTTCCCTGCCAGGTCTCGGTTACGACCAGTGGGGCCGACCGGCTCAGTCCGGTCACCTTGTCGGTCAACGGGACCACCATCGGGCAGGGCACCCCGTTCGGTAGCTCGGACGGGCTCAACGGGTTCGTGGACATCACCTGGACCCCGCCCGCTGTGGGGGCGTACACGGTCACCGTCAGCCAGGGCAGTTCCAGCCGGTCGGTCAAGGTGAGCATCTGCCCGCCCAACCCGTCGAGCTACCCGAATCTTTCGCTGTCGCTGGGGTCCGCGGTCGCGACCACCTGCAACATCATCGGCAGTTCCTTGAACTCCGGGTCCACGTCCGGTTCCGCGGCGCTCGTGCTGCCGCTCTTCGGTGGTTCGTCGGGTTCGTGACCGACACCGGTTCGATCACGACCTCGCGGGTCCGCGATCGAACCGGACCACCCGCGTGGGGGTCAGCTCGCCGCCGCCAGCACACGCCATACTTTCTTGGTGCGCGGGCGGGGGTGGGGTACCGCGTATTCGATCCGGCGGCGAGCCTCGTGGGCGCTGATCCGGAGTAGGTCGATCAAAAGATCCACGGTGTCGCGGTAGCCGGTGTCCACGGCCAGGCCGCGGCGCTCGGCCTCGGAGACCGCCGCGCGCATCGCGGCGTCCAGCCGGCGGCGACGGCGTTCGGTTTCGACGAGGGTGCGCAGTAGGTCTGCGTCGGTCAGATCCGGCCAGCCCGGGGCTGGAGCACTCGGCGCCAGCGCGGTCGAATGTTTGGTCACGCGGGTCAGCATACATCGAATTAGAACATATGTTCGATCAACCGAGTAGGACGTCAACGACTCGGCAAAACGCGCATTTCTCCAGCGGCAGAACACGCACACGCGTTGCGGCAGAACACGCACGCACCTAGCGGCGAGATGCGCACGAACCGTGCGGCAGAACACGCATGCGGTTGCCGGACAATACACCCTCAACGTGGCACTATTGCGAGTATGATACCGGCATTCTCTTCGTCCCCTATCGGCCGGATTCTGCCGAGACATGCGCATTCTGCCGTTCACGAGGCGCTGATGGACACGCGCGTCGTACTCGTCAACGGTGCTCGTCAGTGCGGCAAGAGCACGCTCATCGCCAGGATCGGCCGCGAGATCGAGGCAACGTGGCGGAGCCTGGACCGCCCCGAGACTCGGCAGGCCGCGATCTACGACCCCAGCGAGTTCGTCCTGAGCGACGGCCCGCTGGTGATCGACGAGGTGCAGCGGGTGCCCGAGCTGCTGCTGGCAATCAAGGAGACGGTCGACGCGGACTCGCGGCCGGGACGGTTCCTGCTCACCGGTTCGGCGCACGTGATGGCCCTGCGGAGCGTGCCGGACGCACTCCCCGGGCGCATCGAGACCATCGAGCTGTGGCCGCTCTCGCAGGGTGAGATCGACGGTGCGCCCGATGGATTCGTCGACGCGGCCTTCGAACATGGACCCGGCCTGCGGTACACCGGAACCGAGAGCCGGGACGGCTACATCGAACGGATCGCACGGGGAGGATTCCCCGAAGCCGTTGCCCGCGTTGGCAAACGGCGTGCCCGATTCTTCTCCTCCTACATCTCGGACTTGATCAACCGCGACGTCATGGAACTGTCGGAGATCGAGCGCACCACCGAGATGTTCGCGCTCACCAATCTGGTCGCCGCCCGCTCGGGTCAATTGCTGGTGCCGGCCACGCTCGGTAGCGAGTTGGGCTTGCCGCGCGACACCGTCACACGCTACCTGCGCCTGCTCGAAGAAGTGTTTTTGATCAAGCGGATCCCCGCCTGGTCGCGAAACCTGACCAGTCGCGCCGTGGGTACCCCGAAGGTGATCATGGTCGATTCCGGGATCGCCACCCACCTGTGCGGGGCAGACACTCGCGCACTGCGCACTCCGAACGGCCCCGTCGGCCCGCTGCTGGAAAGCTTCGTCACCGCCGAGGTCGCCCGCCAGCTGACCTGGGCCGACCAGGAGATACGCATGTACCACTACCGCACGCGCGACAACGTCGAGGTCGACATCGTACTCGAGAACAACCGGCACCAGGTCATCGCCATCGAGGTCAAGGCCGCCACGACCGTCAAGGGTGAGGATTTCCGCGGCCTGCGGCATCTGGCCGATCGCCTCGGCGACGATCTGCTCGCCGGGTACGTGCTCTACACCGGCACCGAGACGCTGCCTTTCGGCCCCAAGTTCCGCGCCGTGCCGATCGACGCGCTGTGGAACCTGCGGCCCTGACGGTCATTTCGACGGGTCTTCGCGTTCGCGCAGGATTCGAGGGCTATGTCGATGAGCTCGTCGTCCTGCCCGCACCGTCGCCGCCCTTCGGAATTACCGGGCGTCCGGCCGAGGCCGGTAGGTGACGTGCAGTTCCTGCAGTCCGCGCAGCAGGAAGGTGGGCTCGTAGTGGAACTCGCGACCATCGGCGGGTCCGTGTGCATCATCGTCGATCGTTAGATCCGTGACCCGGTCGAGTAGGCGGTCCAGGGTGACGCGGCCCTCGGTGCGAGCCAGCGGGGCGCCGGCGCAGGTGTGGATGCCGCGGCCGAAGGCTATGTGCTCGCGTGAGTTGGGGCGGTCCAGGCGGAACTCGTCGGGGCGGTCGAACTTGCGCGGGTCGCGGTTCGCGGCGCCGATGCAGAGCATGACGATGCTCCCCGCGGGGATGTCCACGTCGCCGACGGTGGTCGATCGGCGCGTGAGCCGGAAGTCGACCTTGGTGGGGCTCTCGATGCGTAGTGCTTCTTCGATGAACGGCGCGATCAGGCTGCGGTCGGCGCGCAGAATGTCCTGGTACTCGGGGTTTTCAGCGAGGACGCGAACCGCGGAGCTGAGCAATTTGGTGACGGTCTCCATGCCCGCCGCGAAGAGGAAGGTGGCTGGTCGGACCACGTCGATGAGTTCGGGCAGCGACCCATCGGGATAGGTGGTCGCGGCTAGCACGCCGAGGATGTCCGAACGCGGCGTGGCGCGCCGATCGCCGAGGTAGACACCGAAGGTGTCCTCCAGCCATTGCAGCGGATTGCTGCCCACCGGCTCGCTGTCCAGCGCGCCCACCCGGCTACCCGGCTCCTCGTACCCGTTGAGGCGCCGCCGGAATTCGGCACGGTCCTGTTCCGGAATGCCGAGCAGGTCGGCGATGGTCAGGGTCGCGAACGGCTTGGCGTAGTCGCCGAGGAACTCGGAGCGTCCCGCATCCGCGATGGCGTCGAGGCTGCGATCAGCGAGTTCGACCATGTAGTCACGATTCTCCTCGAGCCGCTTCGGGGTCAGCAGCTGGCTCAGCAGTGCCCGAGTGCGCGTGTGCTGCGGCGGATCCATGGTGACCATGTGCTCGAAGAGTGGGAACCGGTGCCGATCCCGCGCTATCTGGGCGGTGATGTCGTCGCCTTCGGGAACGAACGGCAGCGGCGGGAAGGGGCCGCCGATCGAGACGCAGGCCGAGAACGATTGGTGGTCACGGAAGATCGCGTCCGCTTCGCGGTAGCCGGTGACGACCAGGACGCCATGGTGCGGCTCCCGCACGATCGGATTTCGGCGGCGCAACCCGGCCAGGTACGCGTAGGGGTCCTGGGCCAGCGCCGGATCGGAGAAGTAGTCGAGGAACGCCGTGTCGGTCATGGGTCTGCCTTTCGGGACCGGGAGCAGCGTCGCCGATTTGATCGGTCGATAAAAGCCGGCGAGCGGATGCATTGGTATCACGCTCCCGACCTCAAGGTCAATGATGTTCTCCTAATTCGAGAATGGCATTGACACTGCGGTCCGTCGGGTGTCCACTTTTATCGATCGATAAACGATCGTCGAACGAGAGACGAGGTGTTCCATGGCTGGTCGGGTCGAGGGCAAGGTTGCCTTCATCACGGGCGCGGCGCGCGGGCAGGGACGGAGCCATGCGGTGCATCTGGCGCGCGAGGGCGCCGACATCATCGCGGTGGACGTGTGTGCGCCGGTCAGCGGCACCGATCAGATCGCCCACTCCACGCCGCAGGATCTGGCCGAGACGGTCGAACTTGTCGAGAAGGCCGGTCGGCGGATCGTCACCGCCCAGGTCGACGTGCGCGATTTCGACGCCGTTGCGGCCGCGGTGGACGACGGGGTCGGGCAGTTGGGCCGGCTCGACATCGTGGTGGCCAATGCCGGAATCGGCAACGGTGGGCAGACGCTGGACCGGACCAGCGAGCAGGACTGGAACACGATGATCGACATCAACCTCTCGGGAGTCTGGAAGTCGGTGAAAGCCGCTGTGCCGCACCTTCTCTCCGGCGGCCGAGGAGGGTCGATCATTCTGACCAGCTCGGTCGGCGGGCTCAAGGCCTACCCGCACACGGGGCACTACATCGCGGCCAAGCACGGCGTGGTCGGGCTGATGCGGACCTTCGCCGTCGAGCTGGGGCAGCACTCGATCCGGGTGAACTCGGTACATCCGACGAACGTGAACACGCCGATGTTCATGAACGAGAACACCATGAAGATGTTCCGGCCGGACCTGGAAAGTCCAGGTGTGGAGGACTTCCGGGTGGTCGCCCAGCTCATGCATGTACTGCCGATCGGCTGGGTCGAGCCCGAGGACATCAGCAACGCTGTGCTCTTCCTCGCCTCCGAAGAAGCCCGCTACATCACCGGGCTGCCGCTTACCGTCGATGCGGGTAGCACGCTCAAGTAGCGGTGTCGCACCCACGCTCGACACCCGCCCTCGGTTTTGATCGATCGATCAGGTGCTAGCCTGCCGTGTGCGTACGATGAGCAGCGGAGGCACCGATGCCGGCGGCCGGTAAGGCGCGGGCGAGCACCGGCGCCAGGGAACGTCTGATGGCGGCGACCGAGCAGATCATGGGCGACGAAGGCTACGCCGCGGCGACGTCGCGGCGGGTGGCGGAATTGGCCGGGGTCAAATCGACACTCGTCTACTACTACTTCCCCACCATGGACGACCTGTTCGTCGCGGTCCTGTGCGAGAGCGGCGAGCGGGCGCTGGCGCGGATGCGTGCGGCTCTCACAGCCGACGACCCGCTGCGGGTGTTATGGCTGATCAACACGGACACCCGCTATACCCGGCTCAGCACCGAGTGGATGGCGCTGGCCAACCACCGCAAGGTGATCGGCGCCGAACTGAAGGTATTCGCCGAGCGGGTGCGCGATATCGAGACCGCCGCGGTCACCATGGTGTTGCGCGCCCACGGCGTTGATCTGACCGAGTTCCCGCCGGTGGTGATGTCGATCCTGCTGACCGGCGCGGCGCGCATCATCTGCAACGAGAGCGCGGTGGGGATGGTGCAGGGGCACGAGCAGTTGCGCACCTTCATCGAACAGTTCATCGCCCACTACCCGCTCGCCGTTCGGCCTGCGGATCAGGGCGGACCCGGCTGAGCGACCACTGATCGAGCGGACTCGAGGCGATCGCCGAGCTGGGCGCGGCACGATGTGTGCCCGGTGAGATGATTTCGGCCCGAACAACTTTCGTCCCCACCGACCGCCTACGAACTCGGCGGATCCTCGCGTTCGCGCAAGATCTCGAGGGCGATGTCGATCAGCTGATCCTCCTGCCCGCCGATCAGCTTCCGCTGACCCGCGCGATGCAGCAGGTGGTGGGCGGGGACCCCGTACCGGTCCGCTTGGCGTACGGCGTGTTTGAGGAAGCTCGAGTACACCCCGGAATAGCCCATGATCAGCGCGTTGCGGTCCAGGAGGCATTCGGCGGGCATCGTGGGGCGGACGACGTCTTCCGCGGCGTCGGCGATGGCGAAGAAGTCGATACCGGTCTTGACGCCGATCTTGTCGAAGACGCCGATCAGCGCCTCCACGGGGGCGTTGCCCGCGCCCGCACCGAATCGTCGTGTGCTGCCGTCGATCTGCTTCGCGCCCGCGCGCACGGCGGCTATCGAGTTGGCGACCCCGAGGCCGAGATTCTCGTGGCCGTGGAACCCTACCTGGGCGTCGTCGCCGAGTTCGGCGACCAGGGCCGCGACCCGGTCGGTGACGCCCTCCATGACCAGCGCGCCCGCGGAGTCGACGACGTAGACGCACTGGCAGCCCGCATCCGCCATGATCCGGGCCTGCGCGGCCAGGCGCTCGGGGGTGACCGTGTGCGACATCATCAGGAATCCGACCGTCTCCAAACCCAATTCGCGAGCCAGACCGAAGTGCTGGATCGAGACATCGGCCTCGGTGCAGTGGGTGGCGATGCGGCAGATGACCCCGCCGTTGTCCTGCGCCCGCGCGATATCGTCCTTGGTTCCCACGCCGGGCAGCATGAGGAACGCGATCCGCGCGGTGGTGACCGTCTCGGCGGCGATCCGGATCAGTTCCTGTTCGGGGGTTTTGGAGAATCCATAGTTGAACGAGGAGCCGCCGAGCCCGTCGCCGTGGGTGACCTCGATGACCGGCACCCCGGACGCGTCCAGCGCCGCCACGACCGCGCGGACCTCGTCGCCGGTGAACTGGTGGCGTTTGTGGTGCGAGCCGTCGCGCAGGGAGGTGTCGGTGATGCGAATGTCCCAGTGGTCGCTCATCGCTGCGAGTCCTTCCCGAGCAGGGTGGCGGCGATCTCCTCGCCGACCTTGGTGGCGGCCGCGGTCATGATGTCGAGATTGCCGGCGTACGGGGGCAGGAAGTCGCCCGCGCCTTCGACTTCCACGAACGTGGTGACCAGGGCCCGGCCACCGGAGTTGACCGAGGGCTCGTCGAATTGGGGTTCGTTGAGCAGCCGGTAGCCGGGCACGTAGGTTTGCACCTCGGCGACCATGCGGTGGATCGAATCGGTGATCGCGGCACGGTCCGCGTCCTCGGGGATGGCGCAGAACACGGTGTCGCGCATGATCATCGGCGGCTCGGCCGGATTCAGGATGATGATCGCCTTGCCGCGCCCGGCCCCGCCGATGTCCTGGACGCCGCGCGCGGTCACTGTGGTGAACTCGTCGATATTGGCGCGGGTTCCGGGCCCGGCCGACACCGAGGACACCGACGCCACGATCTCCGCGATCGGCACCTCGCACACCCGCGACACCGCGTGCACGATCGGGATCGTGGCCTGCCCGCCACAGGTGATCATGTTGACGTTGGGTGCGTCCAGGTGCGCGTGCAGGTTGGCCGGCGGGATCACCGCGGGACCGACGGCGGCCGGGGTCAGATCCACCACCCGGATTCCCGCCGCCGCGTACCGGGGCGCGGCCGCGCGATGCACGCCCGCCGAGGTGGCCTCGAACACCAGGGCCGGCAGCTCGGCCCGATCCAGCAGCCAGTCCACACCTTTGTCGGTGGTGTCCAGCCCGAGTCCGGCCGCGCGCCGCAATCCCTCACTGGCGGAGTCGATTCCGATCATCCAGCGCGGTTCGAGCCGGGGTGAGCGCAGCAGTTTGTAGAGCAGGTCGGTGCCGATATTGCCGGACCCGACGATGGCGACCGACGCCTTGGCCGGCGCGGCGGGGCTTTTCGCAGACATGACACTCCCTGTTCCAGAGGCGGGCTGTTCGAATTCCGGAGACGAGCTATTCGAAGCGCAGGCCGACCGCGCCCAAACCCGCGAAGTCGGCGGTGAATTCGCTGCCGGGCAGCACGTCGATCGCGCGCGTGCACGAGCCGGGCAGCACCACGTCCCCCGCGCGCAGGCGAACCCCGAACCGGTCCACGGTGCGGGCCAGCCACGCGACCGCGGTGGCCGGATTGCCCAGCACCGCGTCACTGCGCCCGCGTGCGACCTCGTTGCCGTCGCGAGACAGCACGGCCTCGATCGCGGTGATGTCGATGTCCCCGGGCGCGACCCGCTCGCGCCCGAGCACGTATCCGGCGGAGGAGGCGTTGTCGGCGATGGTGTCGCACAACCGGATGGACCAGTTCTCGATCCGCGAGTCGATGAGCTCGAGCGCGGGCGCGAACGCCGCGGTCCCGGCCAGTACGTCGGCTTCGGTGCAGTCCGCGCCGGGCAGATCCGCGCCCAGCAGGAACGCCACCTCGACTTCCACGCGCGGGCACAGGTAGTCGGCGGTGCGAACCGGGCGATCGGGCGAGAGCTCCATGTCGTCGAGCAGATGCCCGTAGTCGGGTTCGTCCACGCCCATCATGGCCTGCATGGCGAGCGAGGACAGTCCGACCTTGTGCCCGACCACGCGTGCCCCCGATCGCACGCGCCGCCGAATGTTGATCAACTGGATCTCGTACGCGTCCACCACGTCGAGCCCGGGATGCTCGGTGGTGAGCGGCCCGATGGGCACGCCGGACCGCTCCGCGGCGGCCAGGCGCGCGGCCAGACCGTCGCGCAGCCCGGCACTCACCAGGTGACCGGCAGTTCGTAGACCCCGTAGGCGAGGCGGTCGTCCTTGAAGGTGACCTCCTCGAACGGAATCGCCAAGCGCAGGTTCGGAATTCGCCGGACCAGGGTCCGGAACACGATCTGCAGCTCCGCGCGCGCCAGCTGCTGGCCCACGCACTGGTGCGGCCCGAAGCCGAAACCGACGTGCTGGGCGGCCGGGCGGGTCAGGTCGAGACGTTCGGGCTGTTCCCAAGCGCGCTCGTCCCAGTTCGCGGGGGCCAGATCGAAGATGAGACCGTCCCCGGCGCGCACCGTCTGCCCGCCGATCTCGATGTCCTCCAGCGCGATTCGGCGCTGCCCGTTCTGAATGATCCCGAGATAGCGCATCAGCTCCTCGACGGCGCTCGACACCAGTTTGGGATCGTCGCTGTCGCGCAGCAGCGCGAACTGGTCCGGGTTCTGCAGCAGGGCCAGGGTGCCCAGGGAGATCATGTTGGCGCTGGTCTCGTGCCCGGCGATGAGCAGGCCGGTGCCCAGCTGGGCGGCCTCGCTCATATCGATCTCCCCCGAGCGCAGGCGTTCGGCGATGTCGGAGACCACGTCCTCGGCGGGCGACTCGAGTTTGGTCTTGATCAGTTCGACCAGGTAGCGCGAGAGCCCGACCCGGCTCTCGGCGGCGCGCTCGGCCGTGGCGTAGCGGTCCACGCTCGCGGTGGCCTGCTCCTGGAAGTACTCGTGATCCTCGTAGGGCACCCCGAGCATTTCGCTGATCATGACCGTCGGCACCGGCAGGGCGAGCGCGGCGACCAGGTCGACGGGTTTGGGTCCGGCCAGCATGGCGTCGATGTGCTCGTCGGTGACGCGCTGGATGACCTCGCGCAGCAGGTTCACCCGTTTGACGGTGAAGGGTTTGGTGAGCATGCGCCGGTACCGGCTGTGCTGCTCGCCGTCGGTGGTGAACACCGAGTTCGGGCGGCTCGCGGCGATGGCGGCCATGCCCTCGTTCCAGTGCGGGAACCCGGGCCGGTGGTGGTCGACGCTCACGCGCGGATCCGACATCAGGGTCTTGTACTCCTGATAGCCGGTGACCAGCCACGGGGTGCTGCCGTCCCAGATCCGCACCCGGTTCAGCGGCGCGGTCCGGTTGAGCCGCAACGCTTCCGCGGGCGGGGCGAAGGGACAGCCCGCGGAACGGTGCATCGGGTACTCGGCGATATCGGCCGTGGTCGCGTCGGTGACGGTGTCGGACACGGTTCCTCCTGGGTGCGGCCGGGGACCGGGCGTCAGCCCCCGGCGATGGGTTCAGTCCTCGACGTGGATGGCGGTGGCCGGGCACACCGCGGCCGCCTGCCGCACGTCGGCGGCGAGTTCGGCGGGGGGATCGGCGTCGAGCAGCACCACGATGCCGTCCTCGTCGCGCTGGTCGAAGACCTGCTCGGCGTGCATGACGCAGTGCCCGGCCGCGACGCATTTGACCTGATCGACAGTGACTTTCATGGGATTTCGCTTTCTAGGGTGCGGGCACGGGGGCCGGGGAATAGACCTCGACGAGCGCACGCCGGTACGCGGCGACCTGTTTGGGCATGTTCCAGCCCAGGACCGCGGCGGGCACGCCCGCGCGATCGAAGGCGACCACGAATCGGCCGTCGGCCGGATCGCCCTCCACGACACGGGCGTTCGCGTCGGCGGTGATGAGGCCGTGCACCTGGATCTTGGCGTCGAACTGATCGGTCCAGAAGTACGGAATCGGCTGATGCGCCCGCTCCGCGCCGGTGATGGTCGCCGCGACCACCCCGGCCTGCAGGGTGGCGCTGGTGCGGTTCTCCAGGCGGATCGCGGTTCCGAGGGCGGGGTGGTGCCAGCGGGCGACGTCGCCAGCCGCGTAGACGCCGGGGGCGGTGCGGCCCTGGGCGTCGCAGACGATGCCGTTGTCCAGGGTCAGTCCACTGCCCGCGAGCCAGTCGGTCATCGGTATCGCGCCGATGGCGACCACGACCAGGTCGGCGGGCAGCTCGTGCGAATCCTCCAGTACGACACCGGTTACCGCGCCGTCGCGGGCGGTGCAGCCCCGCACTCCCACGCCCAGTCGCAGCCGCACGCCTTCACCGGTGTGCAGGGCGGCCAGCCGCTCGGCGGCCAGGGGGCCGAGCTGGGCGGCCATGGGCGCGCTCTGCGGTCCGGTAAGGGTGACGTCCAGCCCGGATCGGCGTGCGGTGGCGGCGATTTCGGCGCCGAGGACGCCTTCGCCGACCACGACGACCCGCCGGGCGGTCCGCAGGGCGTCGCGCAGGGTCAGGGCGTCGTCCAGGGTGCGCAGCACGTGCACGCCGGTGATGCCCTCGGTGCCGGGGAACAACCGGGGTGTGGCTCCGGTGGCCAGGACCACATGGTCGGCGGTGAACTCCCCGGTCGCGGTGCTGACCGTGCGGCTCGCGAGATCGAGTGCGAGCGCGGGCTTTCCGAGTACGAAGTCGCAGTCGAAACCGGTGAGCTGACGGGGTGGTCGCAGCAGCGTCTGTTCGGGTCGCCACGCGCCCGAGAGCACCTGTTTGGACAGGGGCGGCCGGTCGTAGGGCAGGTGATGTTCGCCGCCCAGCAGGGTGATCGGGTCGGTGTAGCCCTCGCGGCGCAGGGCTTCCACGGTGGCGAGCCCGGCCGCCGAGGCGCCGACCACCAGGACCCCGGTGCGGCGCGCGCCGCGCCCGGTGCTCATGACCGCTCCGCGACCGGCCGGCGCGCCGACCCGTTCTCGGTGGCGGCTGTATCGTCCGGGTTCCGCACGGCGGTGGTGTCGTCCGGTTTCCGCAACGACCGCAAGGGTTTTCCCGCGACCGTGCCGCCGTCGATCGGCACCACCGTCCCGGTCACGTACCGGGAGACGTCCCCGGCGAAGTACAGCACCAACTCGGCTACGTCTTCCGGGGTGCCTTCGCGTTGCAGTGGCCGGTCCGCGCGCATGGCCGCGCGGGCGGCGGCGGTGAACTTCTCGCTCACCTCCGAGCGCATCGCGGTGGCCGAGGCGGCCAGCAGGCCGGTGGGGATGTTGCCGGGCGCGAGGCAGTTGACGCGAATGTCGTACTGCGCCAGTTCGATCGCCGCGGATTTGGTGAAGTGGATGACAGCGGCCTTGGACGCACGGTAGGTCTGCACGCCGCCGCCGGCCATCACCCCGCCGACCGAGGACAGGTTGATGATCGACCCGCCGCCGTGCGCGGCCATGTGCTCGCCCGCGTACCGGGTGCCCGCCATCACCCCGAGCAGGTTGACCCCCAGCACCTTCGTGAAGTCCGCGAGGTCGTCGTGCAGAAAGGTCTTGTGCATGGTCCCGGAGATGCCGGCGTTGTTGCACATCACGTGCAGGCCGCCGAACGTGGTCACCGCGTGTGCCACCAGCGCCCGAACCTGTTCGGGGTCGGCGACGTTCGCGGTCACGAAGACCGCGTTGGCACCGTGCGCGGCGATCGAGCGCGCACCGGCTTCGGCATCGAGGTCGGCGACCACCACGCGTGCGCCCGCGGCGACGAAGCGGGCGACAGTGGCCCTCCCGATCCCGCTCGCGCCGCCGGTGACGACGGCGACCTTGCCCGCCAGTTCGTCGGTCATGGCAGCTGTTCCTTTCCGGTCTGCGCGCCGAGGAATTCCAGCAGCAGCGCGTTGACGAGCGCGGGCCGCTCGAGCTGCGGGCAGTGCCCGGCCTCGGGCACGACCGCCGCGCGGCCCTTGGGAATGCGGTCCGCCAGCTGCCCGGCCCAGCCGGCGGGCAGCAGTTTGTCGCGCTCACCCTCGATGAGCAGCGCGGGCACGGTGATGCGGTCGTAGGCGCGGTCGGCGGACGGCGGGGGCGGCGCGTCGAGGCCGGGTCGCCGAAAACGGGCCGCCGCCAGCGCTTCCCACGCGCCGGGCGCGACGCTGGACTCGTGGCGGCGGGCCACCAGCACCTCGTCGGCGGCGAAAGAGCTGCCGTGGAACAGCGCGGTCACGATGGCGCGCATCCCGGCGACGGTGGCGTCGTACTCCTGCAGGGCGCGCATGTGCTCGTTCTGCTGGATCTCCCCGCCGCCGCAGATGGCGACCAGGCTGCGCATGGCCAGCCGGGGCGCGGCGGAGGTGGCGTCGACCAGCAGGTTGATCGCGCCCATCGAATTGCCCACGAAGTGCGCCGAGTCGACGCCGAGCAGCCCGAGCCAGCGGGCGATGTGACGCATGCGCAGTCCGCGCCCGTCGGTGAAGTCGACGAGTTTGGCCGAGTGCCCGTAGCCCAGCATGTCCGGAGCGAGCACCCGGTAGTGCGCGGCGAGCGCGTCGATGGTGTGCTCCCAGCCGATCTCGGCGCTGCCGCCGAATTCACCGCCGTGCAACAGCACGACCGGCTCTCCCGCCCCGGCCTCGAGATAGCTGGTGACCGCGCCGTCCACGACCAGCGTGCGGCGGACGGTGCTCACGCGAACCCCTCGGGAGCCCGCGCCGAAGTCCCGGCGAGTCCCGCCGTCACGAGGACGCCCGTCCCGCCGCGGCGAAGGTCAGGATCTGGGTGGCCAGCATCTCGAGCTGGCCGCTGACGGTCTCGTCGATCAAGTCGCCCTCGGCGTTCCAGATCGGATCGTCGGAGTTGATCGCCACGCCGAGCGGGGTGGGCCAGGCGCGCAGCGCGTGGCCGATCACCCGCAGCTGGCCGAGGGTCGCGACCGCGGCCTGCCAGCCGTACGCGCAGGTGATCACGCCCCACGGCTTGTTGTCCAGGTACACCGTGGCGTCCCCGCGCAGGTCCTCGATGTAGTCCAGGGCGTTCTTGACCAGCCCGGACACCCCGCCGTGATAGCCGGGCGAGCCGATGACCACGGCATCGGCGGCGCGCAGGGCCGCCACCATGGCCGCAGCCGCGGGGGTGCGCTCGAGGTCGTGCGGGTTGTACATGGGCAGGTTGATGTCCTCGCCGCTGAACAGCGCGGTGCGCCCGCCCTGGCGCTCCACCGCCGAAAGGCACTGCCGCAGCGCTCTTTCGGTGGAGGACCCCGCGCGCAGGGTGCCGCCGATGCCCACGACGAACGGGCGCGGATCCCCGTCGATGCCGGTGGCGGTGTCCGCCGATGCCGTACTCACGCTCATGACCGAACCTCGTGTTTCCCGTAGTGCCCGTCGCTACTTGATGGCGATGGGATTGATGGGTGAGCCGACCGCGCCCACCACGCGCAAAGGCGGTGCGATCAGCTGGAATTCGTAGACGCCGTCGGCGGCGCAGTCCGCGGCCAGCGCGGTCAGGTCCCAGTACTCGCCGAGCATCAGGCCCATGTCGCGCAGGCACAGCATGTGCATGGGCAGGAAGGTGCCCTCGACCCCGGAGACGGTGTCCTCGACCATGAGGTTGTCCGCGGCCACCGCGGCGATGTCGCGCTCGTGCAGCCATTGCGCGCAGCGCCAGTCCAGGCCGGAATAGGCTTCGGCCCCGTCCCCGGTCTCGTGGAAGCGGGCCATCCAGCCGGTGTGGATGAGCAGGATGTCACCCGAGCCGACCGTGACCCCCTGTGCGGCAACGACTTCGTCGAGCTCTTCGGGGGTGATGGGCTGCCCGGCGGCCAGGTAGGTGTCGGCCTTGCGATGACGGACCAGGTCCAGCAGGACTCCCCGGGTGGTGATGCCCTTGCCGTCGACCTTGTCGATGCCGCAGTGCACCGCGCCCAGGCTGGTGACCGAACTGGCGGGGAAGCCGTTGTAGAGCTGCTCGTCGTAGTAGACGTGCGAGAGTGCGTCCCACTGGGTGGCGGCCTGCAGCGGCATGATGATCAGGTCGTCGTTGAACCGGAACGGATTGTCGGCGAAGAAGGCGCTCAGTTCCTGGGCGACGCTGTTGCGCAGCCACTTCGGGCCGTACTCGGCCAGGGTGCGGGCGTCGCCGCCGTCGACGGTCATCACGTGCACCGGGTTGTTGCGGAATTGGAAGGCGCCCTGGGGTCCGGCGGAGCCGAAGTCGATGCCCAGGGAGAACACCTTGCCGTGACGCACCAGTGCCGCCGCGGCGGCGACTTTCTCGGGCGTGATGAGGTTGAGGGTGCCGAGTTCGTCGGCCGCGCCCCAGCGGCCCCAGTTGCGCACCTGTTCGGCGACGCGATGGAATTCGGTCAGGTTGGCCACTATGGCTCGCTTTCAACGCTGGTCGCCGCCGCGGCGGCCGGGATGGCGGATTCGCACGCCAGGCGGGCGGCGAGGTTGCCGCCGTCGACCCACAGCACCTGACCGGTGATGTAGCCGGCGGCCGCGCTGTTGAGGAACACCAGGGCCGCCGCCTGTTCGCCGGGGGTGGAGACCCGGCCCAGCGGTTTGCCGATGCCGTCCAGGAAGCCGGGGCCGTAGGCGGTCCGCAGCTGATCCAGGATCGGGGTCTCGGTGACTCCCGGTGCGGTGCAGTTGATCCGGATGCCGCGCGCGCCCAGGGGGACGGTGCGGCGCATGGTGTAGTGGATGAGGGCTTCCTTCGACAGCCGGTAGCCGCCGTCGGCCAGGGCCTCGGGATGCGCACGGCACCAGGCGATTCCCTCGGCCATGTCGGCGGTCTCCAGCAGCGCGTCCGATTGCTCGCGATGCTCGAGGTAGCCGGTCGCGGCCAGCGACGACACGCTCGCCACGGTCGCGCCCGCGCCCATGCGCGCGGTGATGGCCTCGGTGAGGCGGCGGGTGCCCAGCAGGTTGATGGTCACCACCCGCAGCGGGTCACCGATGCCCGAGGAGACGCCCGCGATGTTGAACAGGGTGTCCACCCGGTCCCCGACCGCGGCGGCGGCGCGGTCGATCGAGCCGGGATCGGCCAGGTCCAGGCGATGGAATTCGTCGACGCCGGTGGCGTTCTCGGTCACGTCCAGGCCGATCACGGTGCCGCCGAGCGCGCGCACCTGGCGGGCCACGGCCGCGCCGATGCCCGACGCGCAGCCGGTCACCACCGCTCGGCGCCCGTCATAGCGCCAGCTCTGTTCGATCGATTCCATCGCCGTGCCCCGGGTTAGCTCTGCGGCTGGTCGTCGAGCCGCTGGGCGGCTTCCTCACGGCCCTGGTCCATTTCGGCCATGGCCTCGGGCACCTCGTTGGCGATGTAGTCGCCGCCGCGCCCGGTGGGCAGTCCGCCGAAGGCGTAGTTCTCGTCGAACGCGGGCGAGGCCAGCGGCTTGCGGCGCTTCTCGACCTGTTCGATGATCGGCTCGAGGCGCTTGGCCTTGGCCGCGACGGCCTTCTCGTCACGTTCGATGAACTCGGGCAGCACGTGCTTGCCCATCAGCTCGATCGATTCCATGGTGGCTTCGTGGCTGCGCGGGTTGAGCAGCAGGATGATCTCGTCCACCCCGGATGCCTCGTAGCCGCGCAGGAATTCGCGCACGGTCTCCGGGGAGCCGATCGCACCGCGCCCGGGTCCGTAGGCCAGGGTCTCGTCGCCCTTGACCGCGTCGAGGTACTTCTCCCACACCCCGGTGCGGCCGGGGGTGTGCTGGCCGGTCATGTAGTAGTGCATGATGCCGAAGGAGAAGAACCCGCCGCCCACGCCGAGCCGGTCGATGGCCTGTTTGTCGGTCGGGGCCACCATCATCGACAGGTCGCCGCCGATGGCCAGGATGTTCGGGTTGAGCACCGGGATCGTCGGGGCGGCGTTCTCCTCGAATTCCTTGTAATAGCCGCGCACACGGTCACCGAGCGCTTCGGGTCCGGTGTAGGCGAAGCTGAGCGCGCCGATGCCCTTCTGCGCGGCCATCTGCACCGAGGAGGGCCGGGTGCAGGCGACCCACACCGGCGGGTGCGGGCGCTGGTAGGGCTTGGGAATGACGTTGCGGGCGGGCATTTCGATGTGTTCGCCCTTGAAGCCGGTGAACGGGTCCTCGGTCATGCAGCGGATGGCGACGTCGAGGGCTTCTTCCCACTGCCCGCGCTTGTCGGCCGGGTCGATCATGAACCCGCCGAGCTCGCCGACCGAGGAGGATTCGCCGGTGCCGAATTCCACGCGCCCGCCCGAGATCAGGTCCAGGGTGGCGACGCGTTCGGCCACGCGGGCGGGGTGGTTGATGGCCGGCGGCATGTGCATGATGCCGAATCCGAGCCGAATGTCCTTGGTGCGCTGGCTCGCCGCGGCCAGGAAGATCTCGGGCGCGGTGGAGTGACAGTACTCCTCGAGGAAGTGGTGCTCGGTGAGCCAGACGGTGGAGAAACCGGCCTTGTCGGCGGCCTCGACCTCGGCCAGGCCCTCCTGGAACAGCAGTCGCTCGTCTTCGGGCACCCACGGCTTGGGCAGGGCGAACTCGTAGAACAGGGATATCTTCATTGGTTTCCTCCGTGGGTTGCCGAAATGTGCTGGGCCGCTATGTATCCGAAAGTCATCGCCGGGCCGATGGTGGCGCCCGCCCCGGCGTAGCTGCGACCCATGACCGCGGCGGTGGCGTTGCCGGTCGCGTAGAGCCCGTCGATCACCGTGCCGTCCGCGCGCAGCACGCGCGCGTGCTCGTCGGTGCGCAAGCCGCCGGAGGTGCCCAGATCGCCCAGGACCATCCGGAAGGCGTAGTAGGGCGGTTTCCCCAGGGGCAGCAGGTTGGGGTTGGGCAGGGTGTGATCGCCGTAGTAGTTGTCGTAGACGCTGTCCCCGCGACGGAAGTCGTCGTCGTGGCCGGCGCGGGCGAGGGTGTCGAAGCGATCGGCGGTGGCGCGCAGGCGATCCGGGGGCACGCCGATCTGCTCGGCGAGCGCTTCCCAGGTGTTCGCGGTCTTGACCACGCCGGATTCGAGCCAGTGCGGCGGGATCCTGCTCCCGGTCGGGGCCGGCGCGAACGGGATCTTGGGCAGGGGCAGGTGACCGGCGATCACATACCGCCGCCACGAGCGGTCATCGGTGATCAGCCAGCTGGGCAGGTGGGTGACCCCGGCGCGTTCGCCGGCGAGCATGGCGTGCCCGAAGTCCATGTAGGGCGCGGCCTCGTTGATGTACCGCTCCCCCGCGCCGTTGACGATGAACTGCGCGGGCATCATGCGTTCGTTGAGCATGAATTGCATACGCCCGTCCGGCCATTGGATGGCGGGGAACCACCAGGACTCGTCCATCAGCTCGGTGTCCGCGCCGGCGCGCATCCCGGCGCGGATGCCGTCGCCGGTGGCGGCGGGATTGCCGAAGCTCCAGTTCTGATCGATGACGGGCTCGTGTTCCTTGCGCCAGGCCATGTCCTGTTCGAATCCGCCGGTGGCCAGCACCACCCCGCCGTGCGCGCGTACCCGCTGCGAATGCCCGTCCCGCTCGATGACCGCGCCGAGCACGGCGCCGCCGGAGTCCGTGATCAATTCGGTCATGGGGGCGCTGAGCCACAGTGGGATGTCGTTCTCGCGCATAGCCAGTCGCAGCCGGGCCACCAGGGATTGGCCGATGGCGGCGATGCGGTCGCCGAAGACCCGGGCGCGGACCATGCGCCAGACGAGTTTGAGCAGGACGGCTTTGCCGCGCCAGGACTGGCGCACCCGGTAGAACTGGAGCAGGTCCTTGGGCCCGAGCCAGATCCCCTTGGGCGCGAGCGCGAGCGGGGCCAGCAGGGTGGCTTCGTCCTCGCCCAGCACCCGCAGGTCCAGCGGCGGGACGTTGATGGTGCTGCCCTGCACCGAGCCGCCGGTCAGTTCCGGGTAGTAGTCGGCGTAGCCGGGCTTCCACACGAATTCCAGCCGCGTGCTGAGCTTTTCGAGGAACTCCATCATCGCGGGGGCCTGCTCGACGTAGGCGCGCAGGCGGGCGTCGCTGACCAGGCCCTCGGTGATGGCGCGCAGGTACACCAGCACCTGTTCGGGGTCGGGGGTGTAGCCGTCGCGGCGTTGCGCGGGGGCGCCCGGCACCCAGATGCCGCCGCCGGAGAGCGCGGTGGATCCGCCGTAGTGCGCGGATTTCTCGACGACCAGCGTGCGCAGGCCCGCCGCCCGCGCGGCCAGGGCCGCGGTGAGCCCGCCGCCGCCGGATCCGATGACGAGCACGTCGACCGTGTGGTCGAAGCCGCGTTCCGAAGGTGTTGCGGGAGGCGTTGTTTCGGTGCTCACGCGGCTCTCCGATCGTTCGGTGCGCCCCCGGTGGCCGGGAGCGCGGTGCGCAGCGCGAATCCGGCGATGAGCGCGGGCGCGGGCCGGTAGTAGCGGTCGCGCACGTCGTATCGGCCCTGGGTGGCCAGGGCGGCGAACGCGGCGACCCAGGTGCGGATCTCGTGGGCGGAGTTGCCCGCTTCCCCGGTGATCCACGGGTTGGTCCAGGTGTCGACCTGTTCGAGCCGGTTGTCGTCGAGCAGGGTCAGGAATTCTCGGTCCCAGCTCGGGTTGAGCGGTCGCAGCGTGCTTACCCCGGAGTCGAATTCCTGTGCGGCGGCGATGACCTGGCGCTCGCGTGCGGCGCGCCGTTCGGCGGTCACGGGGCCGCCGTGCACGAGTCGTTCGCGGACGGCACCGGTCGCGCCGGCGAGGGTAGGCACCGGCGGATCGTGCGAGAGTCCGCCCGATCCCAGCACCAGGACGCGTTTGCCGAGGGTGCTCAGGAATTCTCCGACCGCGGTGCCCAGGGCCCGGGCGCGGTGGATCGGGGCGAGCGGCGCGGCAACGGAATTGAGGAATATCGGCACGATCGGCACCGCGCCCACGTCCGGGAACAGCTGCCCCAGGGGTTGCACGGTGCCGTGGTCGACGTCCATGGCCACCGACACCGCGACGTCGATCCCGGCGTGCAGGGCCGCTTCGGCCAGTTCGAGGGCGAGGTCGCCGTCCACGTTCAGCGCTCCGGCGTAGGTGCCGTAGTCCCCGACCGCGTGCGCGGCGGTGCCGACGCAGAACTGCGGCATGGTGCGGTAGAAGAAGCCGTTGTAGTGGTCGGGTGAGAAGGTCACCACCAGTTCGGGATCGAACTCGCGCACGAAGTGCGCGGCCGCGCCCACCGCCGCGCTCACGTCGTCGAGCAGTTCGCGGTCGGGGCCGGGGAGTTCAAGAAGCGGGCTGTGCGAGACGCAGCACAGGGCCAGCGACATCGTTTCCTCCTGGGGTCAGGGCGAGGGCGCGCAGCAGATCGGCGCTGAGTTCGGGGGCCGATTGCGCGATGGTGGCCCCGGCGATGCAGCGGTCCGGGCGCAGGAACAGCACCGAGTCGCGGTGGCCGTCGAACCAGCGTTTCAGCGCGCCGGTGCGGTCGCCGACCACCGTCACGTCGGGGTCGTCGTGCCCGGCCCAGTGCAGCTGGGTGTGCGGGCGGGCGGCGATGAACTTCGCGCCCAGGGCTTTCCACCGCGCGAACTCGCTCTCGCCGAGCACCGCGCGCGGCTGGTTGTTCCAGCACAGCACCGCGAACCAGGGCCCGAGGACATCGTCGAGAAGGACGCCGGTGTGTTCTCTGGTGTCCACGCGCGGCTGCACGAAAAGGGTGCCCACCGCCGAGCGCGGTGACCGCGAATGCGCATGGACCACCGCACCCCGGTCGTACCGGGGCATCGGCTTGAAGCGCATACCCAGGACGTAGTTCTTGACCGGCGGTATCGCCGCGGCGGCGCGGACCAGGGCGTCGCGGACGGCGGCGACGCGGCGATCGGTGGGTGAGATGACCCGCCCGACGAGGGTGGACAGGTCGATCATGGCGCGTGCGTGCGCGCGCCGTTCCTGGTCGTAGCTGTCGAGCAGGCTGTCGCGGGCGCGGCCGGTGACCACCGCGGCGAGTTTCCAGCCCAGGTTCGCCGCGTCGCGGATGCCGCTGTTGTAGCCCTGGCCCTGCCAGACCGGCATCAGGTGCGCGGCGTCCCCGGCCAGCAGTATTCGCCCGCACCTGAATCGGCCCGCGATGCGTGAATGGTGGGTGTACAGGCGCTGCCGGATGATGTCCAGGCGTTCGGGATAGGGCACGAACGCGCCGAGCAGTCCGGCGACGAACGCCGGATCGGCTGCGCGGGAATCGCTTTCGTGGTCGTGGATCATGAACTCGAAGCGGCGGATGCCGTGGGCGATGGACACCGAGACGTTCGGGCGCGCGGGATCGGCGGCGACCTCGATGTTGGGGTGCCCGAGCGGGTCGGTGGCGATGTCGACCACCAGCCAGCGGGTCGGGGAGGTGGTGCCCTCGAAGGACACCCCCAGCTGTTTGCGGGTGGCACTGCGCCCGCCGTCGCAGCCCACGACGTAGGCGGCGCTGATCAGGCGCGGGCCGGCGGGGGTGTCGAGTTCGACGGTGACGCGCGAGCCGGTGTCCACGCAGGTGGCCATGGCCGAGGACCAGGCCACTTCGACGGTTTCGAAGCGCTCGAGCCCCGCCAGCAGTTCGGCGTCGACCAGCGGCTGGACGAACCCGTTGCGCTTGGGCCAGCCGAAAGAGGTGTCGGCGGGGGCGATTTCGGCCAGCAGCCGGCGGTCCGCGTCGACGAATCGCATGATCTGGTCGGGGGTGGTGTGCGGCAGGACCTGTTCGATGAGCCCGATCGATTGGAAGGTGCGCAACGATTCGTCGTCGAGGCCGACCCCGCGCGGGTAGTCGATCAGGGTGGGTCGTTCCTCGGCGACCAGGGTTCGCACCCCGTGCCCGCCGAGCGTGTTGGCCAGGGTCAGCCCCACCGGTCCGGCGCCGACGATCAGCACGTCGACTTCGGTGACAAGGGATTTCGCGGTCATCTCAGTCCGCCAGGAGGAAGCCCACGTGCAGGGCGTCGAAGGTTTTGGCGTCCTCGTACTGCGGCCAGTGCCCGCAGCCGGGCATCAGCTCGAATCGCGCGCCCGGGATCATGGCTGCGATGCGGCGGCCCTCGGCGACGTCGGCGGTGGGGTCGTCGCTGGTCCAGAGCACCAGGGTGGGGGCGGTGATGGAGCCGTACTCGTTCGGGCCCAGCAGGTTTCGGGCGCGGATCACCGGGTCCTGCAGGGCCATGATGTCGCTCATGGCGGCCACGAATCCGGGCTGACGGTAGATGCGCTGGCGGCTGGCGACGATGTCGTCGTAGCCCTTGGTCTTGTCGGCCATCAGCCACTTGATGCGGGCCTGCACGGTGTCCCAGTCCGGGTCCGAGACCGCGGCCATGGACAGGGTGACGATGCGGGCCATGACCTGCGGGTCGGCCTGGGAGCCGCCGGCGGTGTTGAGCACGAGCCGGTGCACGCGCCCGGGGTGGTCGATCGCGAATCGCGCGGCGACCCAGCCGCCGAGCGATTCGCCGCTGACGTGGACGCGGTCCACGCCGATCTCGTCCAGGAAGCGCACCAGATGCTCGACGTAGTGCGAAATTTCCAGGGGATGCCCGGGCTTGTCGGTGTAGCCGTGCCCGAGCATGTCGATGGACCAGGTCGAGAAGTGCTCGGCGTGCGCGGCCAGATTGCGGACGTACGCCTCGGCGTGCCCGCCCGAGCCGTGCAGTAGCACCAGCGTGGGTTTGTCCCGATCGCCGGCGTGCAGGTAGCGGGTGCGGACCCCGCCCACATCGAGGTAGCCCTGGGTGAACGCGACCCCTTGCAGGTCGCTCCAGATGCTCTCGTACTCGGCCACTCTCGTGCCTCCCTCTGCCGTGTTCACAGCTCTGCCGATTTGCCGGTCGCGGCCGCGTGCCCGGCGCGGAAGCCGAAAACCATGCCGGGGCCCAGGGTTCCGCCCGCCCCGCCGTAGGCGCGGCCGGTGACACCGGCCATGGCGTTGCCCGCGGCGAACAGGCCGGGGATGACCGCGCCGTTCACGTGCAGCACCCGGCCGTCGCGGTCGGTGCGCGGTCCGCCCTTGGTGCCCATGGCGCCGACGGTGACCGGGACCGCGTAGTAGGGGGCGGTGTCCAGGGGGCCGAGGGTGCGCCCGGCCGCGGTCGCGGCGTGCTCGTCGCCCCAGTAGCCGTCGTAGGCGCTCGAGCCGCGCCCGAAATCCGGGTCGTGTTCGCGGGCCACCGCGTGGTTCCAGGCGGTGACGGTCGCGCTCAACCCGGCCGGGTCGATACCGGTCCTGGCCGCGAGCTCGGTGAGATCGGCCGACTCACAGAACCATTCGGGCACCGGGTCCCCGGGCGCGATGCCGAGGAAGCCGTAGCGGCGCAGGTGTTCGGCGTCGAAGACGATCCAGCCCGGATCGTTGACGTACCCGCCGCGCGGGTCGAGGTAGTGGAAGGCGCCGGACATGGCGTTGTATTCACCGGCTTCGTTGACGAAGCGCCGACCGGCCCGGTTGACCATGATGCTGCGCGGGCGGGTGCGCTCCAATCGCACACTGCGACTGCGTGGTCGGCCGTCGATGGTGTCGCCGGGGATGCGCACGATCGGCACCCACCAGGCTTCGCTCATGGTGCCCAGCTCCGCGCCGTGCGCCATGGCCATGCGCAGCCCGTCGCCGGTGTTGTTGGGCGGGGACACCGCACCGTGCATGGGCCCGCGCAGGTACGCGCGCACCAGGCGCGGATCCCATTCGAAGCCGCCGGTGGCCAGGACCACGCCGCCGCGGGCGCGCACGCGCACCGGACCGTCGGCGGTGTCCAGGCGTACGCCGGTGATGGTGTCCTGCGCGTCGGCGATCAGCTCGACCGCTCGCGACGCGGTGCGGATCTCGACCCCGGCCGCCAGGACCCCGGCCAGCAGGCTCGCCACCAGTGCGGTCCCGGCGACGCACAGGTCGGCGTCCGCGTCCGCCGAAGCGTGCAGTCGCGCACGGGTTTCGGCGTCGAAGCCGACGTTGCTCCAGTCGGCGGGAAAGGCCGTCAGCCGGTCGCGCCAGGGTCCGAGCCTGGCCAGGTCGAAGGCGGCGGCGCTGAGGGAGCGGCCGCCGCCGGGGCGGCCGCCGGGCAGTTCGGGCTTGTAATCGGGGAAGGCGCCGGCGACTTCGAAGCGCAGCGGGCTGTGCGCTTCGACGAACTCGATCATGCGCGCGCCGGTGCGTACGAAGACCTCCACCAGTTCGTCGTCCATCGAATCGAGGGCTTGCGCGTGCAGGTAGCTCAGGGCATCGGCCACGCTCAGCGGTCCATCGGCGGCGCGGTCGTGGGCCGGGATCCAGGCGATGCCGCCCGAGACGGCGCTGGTGCCGCCGACGGTGGCGGCCTTCTCGCACACCAGCGTCGAGGCGCCGGCGGTGGCCGCGGTCAGCGCGGCGGTCAATCCCGCGGCGCCACTGCCCAGTACGACGACGTCGACCTCGGTGTCCCAGGCACGGTCGTTCGAATCCTGTTGCGAAGACACAGCTCTAGACCTCGATTCTCGAATAGCCAGAATCGTATTCTCACTACCTCGATATCGCAATCTCCATCTGTCGGTGTGCAACCACCCGTGAGTGCTCGCAGTCCCAGCCGGCGCGTGCGCTCGACACATCGGACCTGCGCGAACGTTGGAGTCTTGCTCAGCGAAAATCGCGAGAGTAGTGTTCTCATCAAACGAGAACGACGTTTCGATGAGGTGAGAGGCGCGCGATGAGACTGCTGCCCGACGGCACCCGCACCCCGGTGATCGACGCCAGCGTGCACATCTTCTTCGCCTCCAACGCCGATATGCGTGCGCACCTGCGCGAACCCTTCACCAGCCGCGGCATCCCCGACGCCGAAATGGACTGGTACGGCGCACCCGGCGGCGAATACGCTCCCGGCACCCGCGGTCCCGGCAAGAGCTACCCGGGCTCGGACCCCGACCTGGTGGCCCAGCACCTGCTGATCGAGCGCGGCGTGGATGTGGCTGTGCTGCACCCCATGACCCGCGGCATCCTGCCCGACCGGCACCTGACCACCGCGGTGCTCTCGGCACACAACGACATGCTCGTCACCCGCTGGCTCGAACACGAGGTCCACGGCGCCCGCTTCCGCGGCACCCTGCGCGTGAACCCCGAGGACATCACCGGCGCACTGCGCGACATCGCCCGCTGGGGCGAGCATCCCCGCGTCGTACAGCTCGGAATCCCGCTGCAATCGCGCGAACTGTACGGCAAACCGCAGTTCTGGCCGCTGTGGGAAGCCGCCGCGGCCGCCGGGCTACCGGTGGCGCTGCACATCGAGACCGGGGAGTCGATCGGCTTGCCGCCCACCCCATCCGGGCACACCCGCACCTACGAGCAGTACCTGGGCTTCATGGCGCTCAACTACGTCTACCACCTGATGAATATGATCGCCGAAGGCGTCTTCGAACGCTTCCCGGGCCTGCGCGTGGTCTTCGCCGACGGCGCGGGCGACATGCTCACCCCCTTCAGCTGGCGCATGGACACCTTCGGCCGCCCGCACCTGGAACAAACCCCGTGGGCCCCGCGGATGCCGAGCGACTACCTGCCCGGGCACGTGCACTTCGTGCACGGCGCGCTCGACGGACCCGGGGACACCGAATTCGCCGGCGACTGGCTCGAATTCACCGGCAAGGCCGACATGGTGATGTTCGGCTCGAGCTACCCGCACTGGCACGGCGCCGATCTCGACGCGCTGCCCTCGACCCTGCGCCCCGACCAGCGCGACAAGCTCTACTGGCGCAACGCCGCCCGGCTGTACGGCATCGACATCCCCGCACCGGCCGCGGCCCGCTGAACGCCGCAGGGAGGACGACCATGACCTTGGCACACGAACGCGTTCCCGAGACCACCCCGGAACTGGTTCCGCTGCGCGTGGTGGATTCCGACGTCCACCCCGTGCCCCGGCGCGGAGAACTCGTGCAGTACATCCCCGAACCGCTGCGCAGCTCCTACTTCCTGAGCCACCGCGTCGGAGACACTATCCTCTACGACGCCCCCGACTACGCGCATTCGCTCGCCATGCGCGTGGACACTTTCCCCGCCGACGGCGAATTCCCCGGCAGCGACCCCGAACTGGCCTTCCGGCAGCTGATCCTGGACGCGGGCTCCGACATCGCGATCCTCGAGCCCACCGTCAAGGCCGCCCGGCTCCCCGAGGCCACCTCCGCCCTGGCCACCGGCATCAACCACTGGCTGGCCAACCACTGGCTCGACCCGCGCAACAACTGGCATCAACGCTGGCGCGGATCGATCTGCGTGGCCATCGACGACCCGGTCGCCGCACTGCGCGAAATCGAATTCTGGGCCGGGCACGACTACATGGCCCAGATCCTCATCAAAGCCGAGCCACGGCCGTCCTGGGGCGACCCCAAATACGATCCGATCTGGGCCGCGGCCACCAAGCACGATCTGGTCGTCAGCTGCCACCTGAGCCGCGGGGCGTTCGAGACCATGCCCATGCCGCCGGTCGGATTCCCCAGCTACAACCACGATTTCATGGTCACCTACTCACTGCTGGCGGCCAACCAGATCATGAGCCTGATCTTCGACGGCGTCTTCGACCGGCATCCGGCGCTGCGCATCGTGTTCGTCGAACACGCCTTCACCTGGATCCTGCCGCTCATGTGGCGCATGGACGCCATCTACGCCCGGCGCGGATCGTTCACCGGGATCAAGCGCAAGCCCAGCGACTACGTCAAAGAGCACATCAGGTTCACCACCCAGCCGCTGGACTACCCCGAGGACAAGACCGAGCTCACCCGTGCGTTCGAATGGATGGAAGCGGACAAGATCCTGCTCTACTCCTCGGACTACCCGCACTGGACCTTCGACGATCCCCGCTGGCTGGTCAAGCACCTGCCCCCGGCAGCTCGGGAAAAGGTCATGTGCCGCAACGGCATCGAGACCTATCATCTGCCCGACATGGTGCCCGCGTTGCAGGGCCAGCGGCGCGTGGTGTTCTGAGATGGGCGAGGAACCCGAGCGGCCCCGCCTGGCCCAGGGCCGCGAGCACGTGGTTGCCACGGTCGCCGAAATACCGCCCGGCGCATCGAAAGTCGTGCCCATCGGCCGGCACGGGGTTGGGGTGTACAACGTCGGCGGAGTGTTCTACGCGATCGCCAACTACTGCCCGCACGAAGGCGGACCGCTGTGCTCCGGTCGCGCGCGCGGGCGCACCGTGCTGGACGAATCCGTACCCGGCGACTCGGTCATGGTACGCGATGGCGAATTCATCTATTGCCCTTGGCATCAATGGGGATTCGAACTCGCCACCGGCACCACCGCGGTCAAACCGGAATGGAGCATCCGCACCTATCCGGTCCGGGTGTCGGGCGACGACGTCATCGTCACCGCGTGAACAGGACTCGATGTTGAACGCTCACCCGCATCGCGGGCTCACCGTCTCGGCCCTGGGCGGCCCGCCCCGGCTACTGCGCACCTTCGCCGACCCCGAAGACCTGCCCGCCTACCGGGAATCCGGCGGCTACGGACCGATCGCCTCGGGCACAGCCGTTCTCGACGAGGTCCGTGCGAGCGGGCTGCGCGGGCGCGGCGGCGCGGCCTTCCCGCTGGCCACCAAACTGGCCACCGTCGCCGCCGCGCACGCCCGCGGGGAACGGACCGTGGTCGTCGCCAACGGTGAAGAGGGCGAACCGGTCTCGATCAAGGACAAGTGGCTGCTGCGCCACCGCCCGCACCTGGTCCTGGACGGGCTGCGCATCGCCGCGACCGTGGCCGGCGCGGACCGCGCCTACCTGTACCTCTCCGACCCCCGAGCCGCGAGCCGCGTCGACGCCGCGCTCACCGAACTGGACGAGCATCCTCGCGAATTCGGCGGTCCCGCCATCGAATTGGTGACCGTCGACCCCGCCTACGTCGCCGGTGAGGAAACCGCGGCCGTTCGGGCCATCAATGGCGGGCCCGCGCTGCCCTCGGACAAACCACCGCGCCCCTTCGAGCACGGGGTGCACCAGCGTCCCACCGTCGTCAGCAATGTCGAAACCCTCGCCCAGCTGGCCTGGATTCACCGGCACGGCGCGCACGCCTTCCGCACGGCGGGCACCGAGCACTCCCCGGGCACCTTCCTCGCGACGGTCACCGGCGGTGACCGGCCGCCTGCCCTGTACGAGGTGCCGCACGGCTATCGCTTCGCCGATCTGCTTACCCTGCACGGAATTTCACACGACACGGTCCGCGGCGCACTGCTGGGCGGATACTTCACGGGACTGGCGGACCGAAGCATCGTGAGCGCCCGGCTCGACCCCGAATCCCTGCGCGCACAAGGGTTCGCCCTGGGCTGCGGATCGCTCACCCTGCTCACCACCGAATGCCCCGTCGCGGTGGCCGCGGCGATCCTGGACTACTTCCGCCGCGAGAACGCCGGACAGTGCGGATCCTGCTTCAACGGCACCGCCGCCATGGCCGCGGTCGCGACCGCCCTGCGCGACGGGCTCGCAGACACCGGCGACCTGGCCCGGCTCCGGCGCTGGTCGCGGGTACTGCGCGGGCGCGGCGCGTGCGGCACGCTCGACGCCGCCACCAACGCCGCCGCCACCCTGCTGGACCGCTTCGACACCGAAGTTCAAGCGCACCTGGATAATCGATGCCCCGACTGCGCGGTGCACGCATATCTCGCGGACACCCCGTTCGCGGTGGAGCAGGAGCTCATCTCGTGAGAATCCGCCTGGACCGCACCCTGTGCGACGGCTTCGGCCTGTGCGCCAAACACGCACCTGCGCACTTCCCGCTCGATGACTGGGGCTACGCCGCCCTCGCCGGAAACGGCGACATCGCCGACGGCGACCAGGACGCCGTCCTGCGCGCCCTGCTGGACTGCCCGGTACACGCCATCATCGCCATGCCCGAAACCACAGCACCCCAACCCAATTCGGAGGCTTGACCATGTCCGGCTCGAAACTGCTCGTCTTCTCCAACGCCGTCACCGGCCGCGACGCCGAATTCAACGACTGGTACGACACCAAACACCTGGCCGACGTCACCGCGGTCCCCGGCGTCAGCAGCGGCGCCCGCTACGAGATCGCCGCCACCGACATCCCCGGACAACCCGCCCCCGCACACCGCTACCTTGCGGTCTACGAACTCGACGGCGAACCCGAGACCGTACTCGCCGAATTCTTCCGCCGCGCTCGCGCGGGCGAGATCCCCCTCGACGAAACCCTGGACCTGACCACGGTGGCCATGACGGTGTGGCGTTCGCGCTGAACCGCCCGTCCCACACCGCGAAAGGAACCGCACCATGTCCGCGCCCGACCCGGAAAAGATCATCCGCTACAGCAAGGATCCCCAGACCCGGATCGCGACGATCACCTTCGATCGCCCCGAACACCTCAACGCCCCCACCATGGCCGCCCGCCTGCGCTACGCGGACCTGCTGCACCGGGCCAACATCGACGACGAGGTGAAGGTCCTGATCGTGCGCGGTGAAGGCGAGGACTTCGGCACCGGCGCGGACCTGCCCGAATTCCTGGAGGTCCAGAACGATCCGGACCAGGGTCCCCGCCTGAGCGAATACCGCATCGGACCCGACGAAGTGCGCTATCCCCCACCGGGATCCTTCCGGCACGGCGCGAGCATCGGGCAGTGGTACGCCAATCCCGGTGCGGGCTGCCGCAGTCTGCAGGAGTTCAAGAAGATCAGCATCGTCGAGGTCAAGGGGTACTGCTACGGCTGGCATTTCTACCAGGCCACCGATGCCGACCTCGTCATCTCCTCCGACGACGCCCTGTTCGGGCACCCCTCGTTCCGCTACTACGGCTGGGGCCCGCGCATGTGGACCTGGGCGCAGACCATGGGCCTGCGCAAATTCCAGGAAATGGTCTTCACCGGACGGCCGTTCACCGCGCAGGAGATGCTGGACTGCAACTTCCTCAACCGGGTCGTCACCCGCGCGGATCTGGAAGCCGAGACCGAGAAGTACGCGCTGGCGTGCGCCCGCAACCGGCCCACCGACACCGTCTTCATGCAGAAGATCTTCTTCGAGATCATGAAGCAGCACCAGGGCGAGTACATGGGCAGCCTGCTCAGCGGCATCTTCGAATCCTTCGGCGGGTACGCCCGCCCCGACGCCGACGAACTCATGCTCGCCGACGCCCACGCCGCGGGCCTGAACACCGCGGTCAAGGACAACGACGCCGCGTTCCCGCCCGACTTCCGGCTCAGCAAATCCGGCCGCAAGAAGAAGGCCAAGAAGCGCGCGTCCTAGACCGGCGCCGAACCCAGACAGGACCGTCATGCCCTCGGTAGTGATCAACGACGGCCACGTCGTGTACGAAATCCTCGGCGACACCGGCGAACTCATCGTGCTGACCCCCGGCGGCCGCTACGGGATGGACATCCCCGGACTGCGGCCCCTGGCCGAAGCCCTGGTGGCCGGCGGGCACCGGGTGCTGCTGTGGGACCGGCCCAACTGCGGTGCGTCCGACGTCCAGTTCTTCGGCCGGACCGAATCCCATATGCGCGCCGACACGCTGCGCGGGCTGCTCACCGCGCTCGAGCTGGGCCCCTGCGTGCTCGCGGGCGGTTCGGGCGGGGCCCGCGACTCCATGCTGACCGCGATCCTGTACCCGGAACTGGTGTCGCGCCTGGTGCTCTGGAACATCGTCGGCGGCATCTACGGCACCCTCAACCTCGGCGCCCACTACATCCTGCCGAGCCTGCAGGCGGTGCGCGGCCGCGGCATCGAAGGGCTGCTGCGCCTGCGGGAATGGCGCGAACGCGTGGAGGCCAATCCACGCAACCGAGACCGCCTGCTGAGTCTGGATCGCGAGGAGTTCCTGCGCCTGTCACTACTCTGGCTCCAGGCCTACGTCCCCAAACCCGGCCAGACGATCCCCGGCGTGGAAGACGACCTGTTCGACCGGATCCAGGCCCCCACCCTCATCATTCGCGGCGGCGCGAAAGACCTCGACCACCCCAAACGAACCTCCCTCGAGGTGCACTGCCTGATCGAGAACTCGGTCCTGATCGATCCCCCCTGGCCCGAAGACGCCTGGGAGCGCGCGATGGAAGACTTCGTGACCGGCCGCGCCGACCACTACAACATGTTCGACACGTGGGTACTGGCCGCCCCGGAGATCCTGAAATTCCTTGCGGAACAATAACTCTTGGAGTTGGTTCTGACGAGAGTCGTTTGCGTCCTGCGCGGAATCATCCGAGCAGGATTCGGACCTCGCAGTTCAGGGCCGCCTCCAGGGCGGTCTGCACCCGGCTCTCGGGTACCCGGTCGAGGTCGGACGCGCGCAGGGTGACCGACACGACGTCGAAACCGGACGCGTCGGGGGCGCGTTCGACATCGCCTGTGAGACCGAAACCGGCGAGTACGCCGTGGGCGTCGGCGTCGGTGCCGCGGCTGAGGAAGGTCACCGGGCCAACGGTCGGGACGGTTCCGAAAACGCCAGCGCACCAGCGCACCACCTCGCGGCGGGCCATCCCCGCGTCGGTCGTGTCGACCAATACCTGAATCTCGCGCGAGTCGACCGCCCCGGCCGCGTCCTCGATCACGACGGACCGCTCCCCCGCCTGTTCCCGTAGCCGTGCGCGCCCGGCGGCGAGCCGGGCATCGTCGAGATCCTTCGTCGGATCGACGTTCACTCGCAGCACCGCGGTTCGCATGTGCCCATGCTATCCCCCAGGCCGATCACCGGAACCGTTCCGCCACAACATGTTCGGGTGTCTTTGCGATACCCGGCCGGCTCCTTCGAGGCGGCTTTTCGTTTCTCGTGACTTGGGCTCGTTCCGAGCGGCGACATGGCGAACTTTAATCGTTAGTTGCGCATATATACATGTTCCCACGTTTTAGGCAGGGGTCATAGTCTACCGGCGTCGAATCGTCACGTGGCGTCCGGCGTCCCCTGGGCCAGGGCGAGTGCGCGTTCGAGCATGCGGGCCACCTCGTCGGCCTGATCGTCGAAGTCGTCCCACAGCTCGTCGAGGTCGTCGAGGCGCTCGTGATCGCGGTGGCGGGCAGCGATTCCGGCGTCGTAGGTATCGGCCAGGACCGGTTCGACGAACACCGGTTCGGGGGGTTCGGGCAGCTGCTCGGTGCGCGCGGCCTCGGACATCAGGCGGTAGGCCGGGACCGGGCCGCGGACATGGGCGGCGATGATCGCGGCGATCGCGGTGGCGGACAACGGTTGCAGCCAGAGCATCTCGTTATCGTGCATGGGGGTGTAGCCGCGAGAATCGAAACTGGTGAACAGCGGCAGGTGCTCGTGGGCGACATCGAGACCGGTGGCGGGCAGGTCCCGGCGGCCCAGGTGGTGGGCGAGGCGGCCGCGACCGGCCGGGTGCGGAGCCAGGCGCAACGCGTCGGTCCAGCGGCACAGCACCTCGATCGGGCAGGTCGCCGGGTCGCCGGTCGGCTCCAGCAGCGCCAGATGATCGCCGACGACCACGTGTTCACCGCTCGAGCGCAGGTCACGCTGGGTGAGGGCGGCGATCTGCGGGTAGGTGAGACCGGCGGCGGCCAGCACCAGCAGCGCGGCGTTGCGACGGCCGAACAGCCCCGCGGTCCACCCCCAGACCGGCAGCTGCGGCAGCAGCCGCTCGACCCGCCGGCGCAGCTCGGAATGCCGGTGTGCGCGATGTGCATTGAGCGCGGCGCGCAGAGCCGCGGCCCTGCCCGGCGCGGGCAGGCCGGCGGCGACGTGCGCCTGATTCAGCGCCGTCAGCCGACCGCGCTGGGTGGCCGTTTTGCCGGGGTGTTCATGCAGGTAGGCGGCCACGGTGGCCGGTGACGCAGGCAGGGCGCGCCGATCGGTGGCCGCACACCAGCGGGCGAACGCCGCCCAACCACGGTGGTAGCGCTCGGCGAGGCCCACCGGGTGCCCGGCGACGGCCGAATCGGGCTGCAAGGGTGGATGTTCCCGCGCGGCGGCCTCCCGGCACGCGCCCGGTTCGGCAACAATGGTCGCTCGCGATACGGCCGCGGCGGCCCGCCGCTGCCATACTCGGCCGACGGAACTCGCGGTCAGAGGCTGTTTTTCGTGCGGAACACCGCCGCGCAGGGGCCGGAACAGCGGAGCTGTCATCAAAGGCACACCCGGCCACGGGGTCTCGCAGCTGTGCGCCTCGGGGTCCACGTCGTCGTGGCCCAGCAACCGGGTGACCGCCAGCGCTCCGCGTCCAGCCGTCAGGTCCACGGCCATGAGTCCCTCCGCGCCCGGAATACCGGTCCCGGCCTCCCCCGGCGCCGTAGGGTCCGCTCCCGGCACGACAAGCCGATCCGGCTCCGCAGCACCGCTTTCGGCCCGGTCGTAGGCGGCGAGGACGCCGAGCCAGCGGTGCACCACGCAGGGCGGGCAGCGGCGACTGTCGGACCGATTCTTGGCCAGGAACACGTATTCCGCGCCGTCACCGCGTGTTCGGCGGATCCGGACCCGCAGCCCCTCCCCTCCCCCACCGTCGTCCGGCCCCACATCCTCGATGTACAGCCGGGTCAGGGCGCTGTGGTTCAGGCGGCGGTCGGAGCCCAGGACCAGCAGCGCGATGTCGCGGCGGGCGAGCGCGCGGGCGGCCCATCCGCGCGCGTCCGCTTCGATGCCGGCCACGAGCACCGACAGCTCCTCGACGCTGAGCCGCGCGGCCTCGCGAGCCGGGGACGACCCGGTCGAGGCAGCACGGGCACGAATATCACGCAGGGCCAGCGTGACCCGAGGATCCTTGCCGGGGTGCGGGAATCCGGCTGCCTGGTGCCGATCGCCGATGGCGGCGAGCCAGACTCCGAACGTCGCCGTCCGGTAGGGGCGTTCGCCCCGTCCGCGCGGGGTCGCCGCCTCGGTCAGGTACCGAATCACGCTCTCGGCGTCGGCGGGCAGGGCGACGTACCCGTTCGCCGTGCACCATGTGTCGAAGCGCCGCCAGGACGAGTCGTACATCCGCCGGGTGCCCGGCGACACCGCGGGAACGGCGAATTCGCCGCTGTTTTCGCCCCCGATCGCCGCGAGGTCGGTCGTCACTGTGTGCCTTCCTGCCCGGTGAACACCCGCCGATCGACATCGAAACATCAATTGAGCTGGGGCAATTCATTGTCGAGCCACCGGAACGCAAATTATCATGCGCCAGAACAAAAAACGTCAATGTGGCTGGGACCGGCCGTTGTTCACCCCGGACAACCCCGACGTCCGGCGACCTCGTGAACAACCCGTTCGCATCTCGTCACCAGCACCATCATGCCGCTGACCTGCCGGTTCAGCCGGTTTCGACACGGAAAATCTTACCGCTTCGGATCTCGGTACACGACCGCGAATTCCGGCCGACGAGGTCGCTCGCGCGTACAGGGCGCGGCGATCTCGTTCGATGGCGAGCCGGGACACGAGGCGGCGGCACGAGGCGTGCGGGTGTCGGCGTCCCGGCTCGCCCCTCTCCCCTCCCCCGCCGAGGCCGATCAGCCCGTCCCGGAGCCGCTTTCACCCGGCGCGGCAACCGAATGCCCAGGCCAGAGGGCTGATGCCGCTAGATTCCACGCTGAGCGACTTTCTCCGCAAAATCACACACGGGTGCCAGATGGCAGTGATCTTCGCGCAGAAGATCATTCAGGGGTCTTTGTGGGGTTTGGCGGTTCTCGAAGGGGGTCAACTTCGACGAAAACAGCCGATTTCGAGCGGATTCGAGCATTCCGCCAGCAAACCCCGTGCTCAGCGGGTTTCCGCACATGAATTCCCGATCGCGCACTCCCCCGTCGACATGACCCACGGTCCGCAGATCAGTCACAAGGGCCCGCCGAGATCCGGTGCGATTCCGGCCATCCGAGCATCGACGATCAACCGCGGGCGATATCGCCGGCTCGATTCGACGCTCGCTGAGCGTTCTCGTGCACGCACCGCGGGCACGCTGGACACGCGCGCGAAAGGAGGATGTCCGTCGGCATCGTGACCGCGCCACCAGCGCTGAACCTCGATTCGCAGAGACACACACGTGGATTCGCCGACAAGCCTTCGTGTCCTCGGATTGCTCCACCCACGTCGGGCTCACCCTCGCCCGATCGCTCCACCGCGGCCTCGTCGCTCGCCGAAGCGCCCGCGTGACGCCGTACCCGTATCCGCCGACGACTACTGCGGCCGTGCAAGGTGTCGTTCTCGGCCGGCCCTGCCGTTGACAGTTCCCCTCCCTGAGCGGCATTCGTCGGCATGGCATGCCATCGAAGCAAGAAGCACCCGATGCGCGGATGCAGAAGCCGACTTCGCGCACTCGACATCTGCGACCGCCTCCCTTCCGGCCATCACCGGTCATCGCGTGAACATCCCCGCCCGCGTCGGATGGCGTGGTGGCGCTTCGACGACTACGCCTGCGCCGACTCGATCGGAGTTGCCGCGGTCGTCGACGCGGCCCTTCTCCGAACCCCGCGGTGCGCCGGGAAGTCCCGCTCAGCACGACAGAGCGCTGCACGGACGCGCACGCGAAGTGCGCCGGCGAATCAGCGCGGGACGCCGTTCCCCAGCGTCGTCCTCGTGCCAGGCAGCACGCCCGTGTGCCACCCGAAACTCACCGGCACTCCGGTCAGCAGTCCGCAGTCCGCACGGTAGCGCGGAGCGGTCGATTCACGTCGGCAACTTGGCATTCGATGTAGCCATACGGGTCGCGCAGTCGCACCGCCACCGACAGCTCTGCCGCACATGGTCCGGCAGCATATGGACACGCACGGCCAATGACCGGCAGATCAGGATTTTGCGCACCACGCGCACGAGCCACAACTTCCGGACGAGAGGGGAGGGGACCACCCGGCCTCCCCTGCCACCGCCGAGGATCGAACGGATTCATGACTGTCGCAACAGGCTTTTCACCTGGGAAATGGTTAGACTTCCACGGAGCGATACAGGCCGGAGACCCCAGGAAGGAGGACACATCGTGAGACACCATGACACTCGAAGAAGACTCGCCACAGCCCCTTCCAGATCCGGTTCAAGTCTTGAACTCGTCAGTATCAGAGACACTTTCAGATCTGTCAGACTTGATTCAAATACTTGCTCTGAGCTGCGAACTTTCAATCAGACAGTAACTGCCGCCAGTCGTAAGGTCGCATGTAACGTCGTACGCAAGACAGTAGCTCCGACTGTGTGTACGACGTTAGATACGACGTTATGCAAGACGGTAGAGCGGGCGTGTTCATCGACCTCCGGTGTTGCCTCAACTACGGGTGCCCGCAGGGGATTCGATACCGCCGCATATAGACCCAGAGGTAGAGCACTTTCCGGTGGAGTACGAACTGCCGCTGAGATCACCTCCGGTTCGACCGCATCGACTGCCGGATTCAGTGGCATCTGCGGGACCGTGCCCAAGGCGGTTTCCAATGCCGTAGACATCGCCACTTCACTGCCCCGGACTCGGGCCGTCCATGCGACAGGGAAGCCTGCGCACAGCAAGGCCTTCCATCAGGTACGCGGCCAGGTATTTATCAAGGCGACATCTATCGCCGATCTGACGGCCGCAGACTCGGTCTTCCTCGAGGGTGTATGCATCCCCTTGGAAACGGCTTGTGCGATGACAGTTCCCGCGAGCACAGCACGGGCGATCCCTACGCCCGCAACAAAGATCAGCGCTGCCACCCGTGCACTTACCGCCGATCCGATCGAATCGACTTCCCCATCTGCGACCTTGGCAAATGCCGTATCTCGTGTCGTACTGCCGATACGTTCGGCGACCACAGAATCGGCGCACAACAAGGTCATTGCCTCGGTCATGGTCAAGACATCTCGTTCGGCAATCCAGAAGGTCACATCTCGGACCTCGGCTATGCCCCGAGACAAGGTGAGAGCCAAGGGCTTTCCTATCGCCAGAGACATAGCCGCCGGTACGCGCGTGATTATGGTCATCGATACCGCCGCAGCTACTGTCACCGCAGCGGCATGCGATGAGGTATCCGCTCCGAACGTCGAACAGACCACGGCGACGACCGAATCCACGGTCGTGTCATCGGCCTTCTCTTCGACAGCGAATCCGGCCGCACGACAGGTCTCGACGACGATCGCAACGGATATCACCGGCACTACCTCCCACCATGCTGCCCCACAGGTGCTTTCACCGACCCTCGTCACGACCTCGGCGAAGACAGCCCGCGCCGCCGAAGCAACGACCGTCCACAAGCCCCTTCGGCGTGTCGACACACCGGTCTGTTCCTAGACCGCAGTACCCGCCCTTCCGAAGCCGCCCGCTACGACCGCTCAACAGGCTGACCAGCAGATCAGTTGTAGTGGAGTGCATTTGGCGGTACTTCGGACGACCGCACAGACACGAGGACATACCGCGACACACCCCCTCGCGGTTGTTGTTTCGACGATCTTCGCTCGGGTACTGTCGCCGCCGTGACCAGTACGCGTTTGCTACCCGTTTCCCGAGCTGCCAGACGAACCATCCTGGTGGCCAATCAGAAGGGGGGAGTGGGCAAGTCATCCATCGTCGCCGCGATCGCGGTGGCCGTCGCACAGCGCAACAAGCGCGTGCTCGTGGTCGACGCCGATCAGCAGGGCAACTGCACGATGCGCGATCTCGGGGTGAAGAACTCCGATGAGGGGCGCTCGCTGGCGATGACCCTCCAATACGGTTCCGCTCTCGAACCGGTGCTCGATGTCCGCCCTGGACTCGACCTCGTCTGCGGCGGAAAGCTGCTGGCGATGGCCGGCACGGTGGTCTCCAACGCCGAACAGCACGGGATCGATCCGCGGGAGAATCTGCTCAACGCGCTCGACGCACTCATCGACACCGGTCGGTACGATCTGGTGCTCATCGACTCCGGCCCCGGCGACCGCGGCGTCCTGGATCTTCTGCTCCAGGTGGTGAGCTGGCTGGTCGTTCCCACCAAGGAGGACGACGGCAGCATCGACGGCGCGGAACTGCTCGCCCGCCGCTACCTGTGGGCCCGCAAGAACGGCGCTCTCGTCGAACTCATGGGAATGATTCTGTTCGACTGCAATCCGCGCGCGGTCCGCCGCAACGAGGACACCCTCGGCAAGATCATGGATCTGCTCGAGGGCACCGGCATCGAGCCGTTCCGGAATTTCGTCCGGCAGGACAAGGCCACCGCGCTCGACGCACGCGCCTTCCATCTCACGCCCCAGGAGCTCATCGACTTCACTCCGCCCAAGGGCGGGGAGGATTCGAGCGAGGCGCCCGTCAAACGCTGGTCACGTGACGCGGAACCCTTGGCTTCGGACTATCAGGCGCTGACCAAGGAAATTCTCGTTCGCCTCGCTGCCGGCGAACGCGCGAAGGAGGTTGTGTAAATGAGCCGGAAGGGCGCCTTCAAGTCCGACGATCTCGACGACATCGACGATCTGCTCCCCCCGCCGCCGCCTCCGGCAGCGGTGCCGCCGACCCTGCCCACACCTCCGGCCGTGGTCGAAACCCTCCGGGCCGTCGAAACTCCGGAACCGGCGCCCGCGCCCAAACCCGCGCGAAAGACGGCCGCCCGTTCCGCCCCGGCGGCCGAGCCCGCGGCGAGCAAGCGCACCCGCCAGGCCCCCGCCCGGGCCCGGGCCACCCAGTCCACCCCCGAGGCGCACGTGGCTTCGGTTGTCGCCGACGCGCTTCGACGGCTCACCCACGCCGAGAAGCAGCAGCGGGGCCGGGGCCGCAGCTACGGCGAGGTCGTCCTGGACGCGATCGAGCAGTTCGAAACCGAACTGCGCGAACACTTCACCGAGCAGGTCGAGGCCAAGCCGAAGGGCCGGCTGTTCCAGCGCGTCGACAGTTCCCGGCCGCGCCGCCGTCGTCACGCCGAACCGCCGGTGAAGATTCCGCTGGCGGGCATCATCTCGACCGACGTCGAATCGCTCGATCTGCTGGCCGACGAGTGGCACGCGGGCAGTCGCAGCGCCCTGGTGGACCAGGCGCTCCGGCTCTACCTCGCCGAGGAGATCGCGGCGCTCGCAAGCGAAGCCGAGGAGAGCGCGGACGAAGGCGACCTCGAGGCCGAGGCCGCGGTCTGATCAACGCTCGGCCGAAAGCCCTCGAACCCACCGGGCAAGGGTGCGTCAAGCCGCGTACGAGTCCCCTTTCGGCTGCCATCGTGCACCGCGGAGCCCGCGATGCACGGTGTCATCGGCGAGACCGATGACGTAGAGGTCCTCATCGCGGCAATTGTCGGACTGTAGACGGTCTACGGATTGGACCAGCCGTTTGCGAAACCCCAGCCAGTTCAGCCAGGCCGAGCGCACGGTCGCGTCGATGCCGTGCAGCAGGCGGCGGCGCAGTGCCCGGCGAGTTTCGAGCTGGGCGGCATCGAGCGCGCGGACCCAGCAGCGTTGATGGTGCAGGGAGCGCAGCAGTTTCGCCGAGCGCCCGTTGCTGGTGGCCAGACGCTCTCCAGGCAGCAGTTGAGCCAGGGCGTCGCACCGGAGTGCCCAGCGGTGGCGGTCGGCGGCGTGCTGGGCGCGCAAGCGGGGGAGGGAGGCACGCCCGGGGGTGGGGGTGCTACAGCTAGTGGGGGAAGTTTGGTGGTCGCCGTGCCCGGCCGTCACCTCCGGGCCCACCCCGTAGGCCGCCGTGTCCTTCGCACCGCCGCTGTACCGGTGGACCACCACCAGCAGACCGGCCCGCACGCACACCGCCAGCGCCGCCCGAACCGTCTTGGCATCCATCAGGGTTCGCTCGGCCAGATCGCGCACGCTGATCGAGCCGTTGCGCTTCACCAGCACCTCGGCCAGGTGAAACAGCACCCTGGTGACGCTGGCACGGCGTTGCGGGCGGATGGGCAGGGTCGGCAGCACCGCGTTGCCGGCCGTGGCCAGTTCCGTGCGCAGCACGTCGATTTCGCGGGCCGAGTCGCGAGCGAGATCGACGTGGACGTCGCCCACGTGCAATCGCCGGGGGCGGCTGGTCGTGGCTTCGACGACGGCCCGCTCCCACAGCACCAGCCACCATTCGCGTCGAATGCGGGCATACCCCGGGGGACAAGCCGTTCGGGCCAACGCCCACGCCTCGGATTCGGTACGGCCCTGCTCGGCTGCCACCGTGGTCACCGCGGGCATCCACTCGTAGCGCTGCCACCAGCGCCGACCGCGCGTCAGCGCTTTCGAGCCCGCGACGGCGACGATATGCCAGGCGTCGGCGGCGCGGTAACCGGCGCGGACCAGTGCGCAGGCTTTGCCGTACTCCCGGGCGGAGCGGGAGCCGTCGCGTGCGCCCTGCCCGGAGCTCGCGCCTCGGAATCGAGTCCGTCCGGACACGCCCCTGTCCCAATCGCGTGCGGCGTGCGGAATGGCGGTGATGTCGGCCGGGGTCAGGGTGCACGACAGGACCGGGCAGGGCAGTCCCTGGCGGTGCGGAGAACTGAGCAGGCGCAGCGTCTTTCCGGTGCGATCGTCGACGTCGATCGCGTACTGCCGGGACAGGCGCGCGCACAGTTGTCGCCATTGCCGCCGATGTCGTCGCTTACGGGCGGCGGTGAGCACGTGCCTGCCACCGGGGCGGCCCGATTCGCGCACCAGATACGGCAGCCCCTGGTCCACACACCATTTCACCAGCGATTCCGCGCAGGCGTCGCCCACGAGCGCGTATCCCGGCGGTGGATCGATGTCCGCGACCAGGATGCCGGGCCGGACCCGGCCCGCGATCGAGCGCGCCGTGCCCGCCGCGAGGTCTGCCCGTGCCGCGGACAGGTTCCGGGCGCGAGCGGGGGAGGTGTTGTCCGCGGCGATGAGAACCCATGGTCCCCTGAACAACTCGGCCTCGAGAGCGGCGACGACCGTGGGCGAGATGTCGTGAATGTCCGGCAAAACCGGACGTGTGTCACATTTTTCAGGCACCCGGGCCGTGCGTTTCCGATTCGTGACATACGCCATCGGTGTGTCACGCACTGTTGGGGTGGAACTCTCGTGAGGGCATGCTCTACCCTCAGAGGTGCTGAGCAAGCGCAGCCTCCGTTGCAAGACGGTGGCACCGGCGGATCCCGAGTTCCAGCTCGGTCCGCAACCTTTCGGTCTGGGGCGGTTTGGTCGCCTCGCCGTAGTCTCGATATCGATTCAGGCCCTCCCCTCCGGGGGAGTGGTCTGTCTCGACTCGTTCGATGCCCATATGACGTTGTCTGGGTGTGGGTTCAGCGACGAACTGTGGGGGCTTTCCTCCTCGAAGCAGTGCGGGGCGCGACGGGTCATGACGCCGGCCGGGTATGCGGGGTCACCGAACTCGGGCGGGGACGCGGGACGATTCGTTCGCGGGCGGTGGCACGATCCCGTGCTACCGGAACGCGGAACGGTTCATCGACGCGTGGGCAGAGCTCCCGTTGAGGTCGACGACGGGCAAGCTTGGTGGGGTACAGCAGCTCTCACGAAGTCCACCGGCAGCGAGCTTCGTGATGCAGCTTTGCTACCAGAGACCTGCGATTTCGACGACGACTCGCTCCGAAAACGAGAACACGCAAGCGACACGCCGTCCGGGGGAGGGGTAACACTCCGCTGTTGCCGTGCACGGGTACACGGACATGCGGTATCCTCAGAGCTGTCCATAGCCTTTTCTGATTTTTCTTTTGGTCGGATACGCACCCTTGGCGTTTGCAAGACTTAAGAGGGTGCGACATCCGAAGGCGGGCGCAGGTCGAGAAGGGGCGGCAACCCTGACTTATCGACCTAACCGTGAAGCTCTGGCCCTGACGGCCAGGGCTTTCGGTCTTTTCTGCCTACCTATGAAGTTGTCTGGGAAGCGCGATCACGATGCCTGGGCGAACTCCTCGAAGCTTCGGACGGTCTGAACCGCCTGGGGGGTGGCCAGATCCGGTCGGCCGGCGAGAACGCACAGCATGTCCGACATGAACTGGTTGACGCTGGTGTAGCCGTTGGTCCGGGCCAGATCCTGGAGGTCGAGCTCTTGGGGGTAGCGGACTTTGGTCTCGTGCCGCGGCCCGAGACTCTTGCGGCCCATGGGCTTCTTGCCCGTGTGTGCGTCACCCGCTGCCATTAGCTCCTCCTCGCCAAGGATGGATACCGAATTATGGGTACAACAAGTATCTTTCACTGAAATGTATCCCCCGTCGAGTTGACACGCAACGACACGCCGCTCCCCGCTATCGCGTCGGAAATCCCCGGTCGCACCGGCCCTCCGTTTGTGCAGGTGAGGCCGTGAAAGGGAAAGCAGCACCGGACGAGTGCGCCGGGATATCCGAAGTCTTCACCGCAAGAGCGGGATTCGCGAAGAGTGTACGCGGCCGCGCGAGGGGTGGATCGGCAGATTCGTCAATGACGTTGCGACGCAACCTGTTCAACGGCCCATACGAGCCGGATTCGCTGGCTGAGCAGGGCAAACATCATGCCCGGACACAGCGGGAGCGAGGAAACCGCAGCGAGAGCTGCTGGGAGTCATTGGAAGTGGCCGTGCGAGGTCTCTGTTCACAGCCGACGCCAGCCTACTACAGGATTTTTCTAACAGGGAAGAACTACATGGGGGCGCCATTTACTGCGTGTCACCTGCGGAAATACGAGGGCCGCGTCCGCAAGTTATGCGTGCGGCGTCCGCAAGTTATGCGCGCCGTCCTGGGAAAACGGCAATGCGGATGTCCGCGTGTTATGCGCGGAAACCCGTGTGCGGCGGCCGAGTTGTCCACAGGACTGTGTATGACGTCCGCGAGATATGCGTGGATAACTCACCCCGGTAAGTGTCCGCCTATTATGCGCGGCATCCCGCGATTCGCCGCGCATAACACGCGGACACGACGTCCGCGAATTTATCCGGCAGCCAGCGACTACGACGACCTCGCCCGTGGAGAATCATCGTTCACCGCACGCATAACACGCGGACGCCGGTTATCCACCGTCCGCAAGCTATGCGTGATTACCCGGTCAGCGTCCGCAAGGTATGCGTGATCGGCCGCGGTGTGTCCGCAAGGTATGCGTGCGGTGTCCGCCGGTTATGCGCGGACGCCGGTGTCCGCGAGTTATGCGTGCCGTGTCCGCCGGATATGCGTGCCCGTCCGCCGTTTATGCGTGGGCGGCAAGGGGTTTCGGTGTCCGCAAGCCATGCGTGACGTCCGAACCGCCCGTCACCGGGGCGATGTCCGCAAGTTATGCGTCTGCGTCGCGGGAAACGCCCTGGTCAGAAGCGGTGCCGACACCTGTCCGCACCACGGTGGCATCGGGGCCCGCGCGCGGCTCATCCGCTGTCCGGACGGCTCGATTCCCCCGATGTCCGCGAGTTATGCGTTGCGGGACGCGAAGAACCGCAGGTCGGAGCCTGATGATACGGCCGGCTTCCCGACGCCGGCTGACGGTCCGACGTCGGGAAGCCCGACGGTCCGACGTGCCGATGTCCGCAGGTTATGCGCCGGGCGCACCGCGACAGGGGGTCTTGACCGGGTGATGTTTCGGTGGCGGTCCGCAAGTTATGCGTGCCCGTCCCGGCGCGATCCCGCGCGCTACCTGCAGGTGTCCGCGAGTTATGCGTGCGATGACGGGGCGAACGATAGGAAAGAGGCGTCCGAAACCGGACACGGGGTCGGTGAGAACTGGAATTTCGCTGTGATCATGCAAAACTAGGGGCCATGCCACGACCCAAACGAACTCCGTTGGACATCGTGCGCGCTGCCGCCGAGGTATGGGATGGCGAACAGGAGGTCGGTTACCTGGCTCGCGTGTTCACCCAGACGTCGCTACCGTATCGGGATCCGGGTGACGTTCCGGCGTGGGGCCGCCGCAACGGTGACCTATCCCTGACGGTGCAGCCGGGCATGACCACCGACGAGAACAACAAACCCGAGTCCATCGGCTACCCCTACGGCACGATGCCACGGCTGATCCTGACCTTCCTCTCCACCGAGGCGGTGCGGACCGGATCGCAGGAAATCGTGTTGGGGGACAGTCTCACCGACTTCATGGGCGCGATGGGCCTGACCGCGACCGGGGGGAAGAACGGTTCCCTCACGCGGATGCGCAACCAATCGCATCGCCTGTTCAACGCCACCTTGACCATCGAGTACAAGGGCGACGCCAACCGCCGGATCGGCGCGAAACTCTACGTCGCCAGTGCGTACAACATCTGGTGCGGCACCGACACCGACGAAGAACAGCCGTCGTTGTTCACCTCGACCGTCCGGCTCAGCGACGAGTTCTTCCGCGAGGTCACCGCCCATCCGGTTCCGCTGGACATGAACGCCATCAAGGCCCTGGGCGGTTCGGCGCTGCGCCTGGACATTTACGCGTGGCTGACCTATCGCATGTTCTCGGTCAAGCGCGAGACGACCGTGCCGTGGGAATCGCTCATGGCGCAGTTCGGATCCGGGGCGGACTCGTCCGATCGCCGTCGCCGCCACCAGTTCCGGCGCGACTTCACCGCCGCGCTCAAACAGGTTCTGGTCGTGTATCCGCAGGCCAACGTCGATACCACCGAACAGGGTGTGGTGTTGCGACCGGGTCTGCCGCACATTCCGGCCTCGCCCGGGTTCCGGGCCCTGGCTCGCGCCTGACCTACTGCTTGCAGTCCGCGCATAATTTGCGGACATCCCCCGCTCAGAGCCGGGTCGAATAGTTGCAGTCCGTGCACCGTTTCAGCATTCGAGTGCCTCGGCGAGCATGGTCAGATCCACCGCGTCGGCCATTGCCCGATAGCCGGCGAGATTGGGATGCAGCCGGTCCGGGCCGCTGAAACCGCGCGCGAGCACCGTCGGATCGACGGGATCACGCAGCGCGGCATCGAAATCGACCACGCCGTCCGCGACCTGCTGGGTGCGGATCCACGCGTTGATGCGCTGCCGGAAGTCTTCACTAGCCGGTGCGATGGCCACGCCGTTGACCAGGGCATCCGCCGCGGGCAGGATCGTGCCGAGCCAGATCTTCACCCCTGCCTGCCGTGCCTCGGCCACCACCTGCCGGAGACCGGAGATCATCTGATCCGCGTTCGCCTGCGGCGGCAGTCCCAGGTCGTTGATGCCCTCGAGAACGAGCACGCCCGCGACCCCGGCCTGCTCGAGCGCGTCCCGGCGGAAGCGCTGTATTCCGCTGGGGCCGAGCATCAGCGGCTGCCCGTCGGTGACCAGCCGATTACTGCCGATACCGGCGTTGGCCACGGACAGGGGGATTCCGGCCGCGTCCAGCCGGCGTTGCAGCACGTCCGGGTAGCGGCCGTCGGTGTCGGCCAGGGCGATCTCGGCGGGCACTCCGACCGGTGAATTGGTGATCATGCCGTCGGTGATCGAGTCGCCGAACGCGACGATGGACCGGGTCGACGCCGGGGCCGAGACCTCGAGCGCGTCGACGTAGAGCCACGAATAGGTCTTCTCGGTGAACCCCGCACCGCTGTCGCCGCCGGTCAGATCGCCACTGCCGGTGGGGGAGTAGTACGAGGTGGCGTTGGCGTTCCAGTGCTTGGTCGGCGGTCCCGCGGTCCCGGCGACGTGGATGCTCACCGCCAGCCGGGTGAAGGCCGCGAAGCTCAGCTCGACCGGATCACTCACGATCTCCGCTCCCGCCGGCACCACCGCCGAGCGACCCGCGCCGAAGGTCACCGGTCGCGGATTCCGCACCGCCGCGCCGATGTCCTGCGTCCCGACGGTGACCGCGCCGAACGTGACCGGAGTCAACCCGAACCGGTTGCTCAACCGGATGCGCAGGGTCGAACCGCCCAGGTGCGGGGTGATCATCATCCGGAAACTCTGATCCGAGACCACGGACGGGACGACGGTGCCGGTGGGGTCCAAGGGCGTGACCGCGTCGGTCACGCTCGCGGTCCAACCGGCCACGAAATGATCCGCGCCGCAGCCCGGTACGGCGGGATCGGCGGTCGCCGACGCGGCCGGGACCACGATCGAGACCGCACCGAGCACCGCGCAGGCGAGCATCGAACCGCGGCGAGGGGACGGTCGGCGGGACCGGGAGCCAGGACGTCTTCGGCCTGTTCGCATGATGAAATTCCTTCTGTAGCCGCGCTGTCGGCGGGCGGACTCGAGACTGGCATTCGTGTGGTGAACGCCCATCCGGGTTGCGCCCGGAGGTCGAAAAGTGGCGTCGAACGGTCGTTCTCGTGCGCCGATCGGCGACGGGTATCGCGATCGGCGGCGCCCGGCTCCGGTAATCTCCAGGTGATGACCACCGCACGCCGAACCAACAAGGGGCCGAGCGCGGCGGCTGGAAACCGGGCGGCGATTCTCGCGGCGGCGCGAACGATCTTCGCCGAGAACGGCTTCGACGCACCGCTGTCGGCGATCGCGCGGACCGCAGGCGTGGGTCAGGGCGTGCTGTACCGGCACTTTCCGAATCGGGAAGCGATCGCGCTCGCGGTATTCGACGACAACATCGCCGAAATAGAGGCGCGCGCCGCCGATCCCGGGCGCTCGCTGGGCGAACTGCTGAACATGATCGTCGAACAGCTCACCGACTCGGCCGCGCTCATCGCGCTCATCGACCCCGAATCCACGTTCGACGCGCGGCTCACCGAACCGGCGACCCGGTTGTTCGTCCTGATCTCGGGCAAGATCGACGACCCCGCGCAGCGCGGCGACGTGCGGACCGAAGCAACGGCCGCCGATGTGATCATGGCGTTGTCGATGCTGGCGGCCCTGCTGACCAAGACCGACCCGTCCTGCCGGGAGCAGGTCTCCCGGCAGGCGTGGAATATCTTGTCGCACGGCCTCTTTCGTTGACGCTCAGATGAGCGAGCCGATATCACGGGCCACGATGTTGTCCAGGGCCCGTTCGGCCAGCGCCGCGATCGTCATCGAGGGATTGCAGGCCGCGGTGGTGCCCGGGATCAGCGCGCCGTCGACCACGTACAGGCCGGGCTGACCCTTGACCCGCCCGTCCAGGTCGCAGACCACGCCCATGTTGGCCCCGCCCAGGGCATGCCAGGTCGAATTGAACGCGAGGTTGGTATCGACCAGCGTGCCCGTGGAAGCCGCGATGCGGTGTGCAGCCGGGCCGATGTGGTTGTTCTGGATGTCGCCGTCGCCGTTCTGTGGCCAGTAGAGCGTGGCGTCGTCCCGCGCGGTGTCGTAGCTGAAGTGACCGCGGTCCGCGCTGACGCCGAAGCCGACCATCATGGTGCTGGCGGCGTCGACGCCCATCGGTGGAATCGACGCCTGGATGATGGTGAACGCGGACTTCGGGTCGTTCCAGTTCTTGCTGCCGTACACCACCGGCCCGCCCTGTGCGGCACCGAAATTCGCCGTCGGGTCGTTCCAGAGATAGATCCGGTCGGCGTTGGTGCCCCAGCCCTGACCCAGGCCGTCGGGCATATCCGTGATCTGGCCCTTGGCGCTCGCGCGCACGAGCAGCCGTGTCGTGTTGAGGCTTCCGGCCGCCATGACCAGGGCCCCGGTGGTGAGGATCTTGTTCTCCACGACCGCGCCGGTGGTGTCCAGGCGTTGCACGTGCACCACCCAGCGTCCGTCGCGCCCGCGCTCGATGTCGGTGACCTCGTGCAGCGTTTCGACCCGGACCCGGCCGGTGGCCTCGGCCTGTTCGATGTAGGTGACATCGACCGAATGCTTGCCGCCGTTGTTCACGCCCATCGCACCGTCGCCGTTGGAGTACGACGGCTTCATCTCCCCGCGCAGCTCGGCGAGCGCGTAGTTCCAGTCGATGGGCATAGGGATCTTGGACAGCGGCATCCCCGCCTGCCGGACGCGATCGGCGAAAATCCGTGCGACCCGGTAGTTGTCGGTCGCGATGAGTTCGTCGGGGGCTTCGGCGAGCCCGAGCATCCGGGCCACGCGCGGGTAATGCACGCGGTTGAGGGTCGCCCAGTCCAGTTCCTGGGGGAACCAGGTGTTGAACAGGTCTTCGGTGGGTTGCAGCGACATGCCCTGGTACACCAGCGAACCGCCGCCCACGCCGGAGGCGCACAGCGCGGTCATATTCGTTCCGGGCACGGCCTCGACCAGACCGGTGTAGGGCTCGAACACCATCGGGGTACCGAAGAGGTTGGGGCTCGATCGGTACCAGAGGATGCGCTTGTCGGGTGCGGACGCCCGCGGGAAGGTCTCGGCGTTCGGTCCGGTGCGCCAGCGCAATCCGCGTTCGAGCACTGTCACCTGCACGCCCGCCTGGGCCAGGCGCAGCGCGGTCACGCCGCCGCCGAAGCCCGAGCCGATCACCACGACGCGGTGGTCCTCGCGGGTGAGTTCGACCCGGTTGACCCGGGCCGCGGCCGGGGCCGGCCGGGTCAGGGCGCCGGTGGCCAGGAGTGCGGCACCGGCGGCGACACCGGTCATCATCGACCGGCGCGAAAGTGCTGTCATCGGGAGAGACCCTTCGGGGGGGAGAGAAGCCAGGGCGTGACGGTCGCCACAAGGCAGCTGTCGAGCGTGGACGATACCGGACAGTGTTGTCCGGATAAAGGGGCGGTTTTCGGCGGTCGTCATCGGCGGTGGTCGGCAGGGTCTCGCCGAGTGCGTCGCGCACGGTCCGAGTTGCCGTCGCGCGGCGCTGTTCTTCTCTAGGTCGTAGTTAGTGTCGTACGTACTGTCGTGTGGGATGTCGTACGTACGACGTTAAGGGACCACAGCCAATCATGGATACTCGAAACCCAGTTCACACAGCATGTTTCAGCGGTCGGCGGTATTCGATTCAACGTTGCTCGCTTCGACGCTGCTGGGAGCGGCGCGGACCCGGCCCGGTGCCCAGAACCCGATTGCGACCGCGCTCACCAGGGTCAGCACGCCCAGGGCGATCGCCGCTTGGCCGACGCCGTGCACGAACGCGGCCGCGGCGGCCTGTGCCAGCGGATCGGCCTGCGGGCCGATCCGGGCGGCCACCTCCAAGGTCGCCGCCAGCGAATCCGAGACCGGGCCGCGGAGCTGTTCGGGGAGTGCGGCCACGGTCGGAGCGATCCGGTCGCTGTAGCCCGCCGCGAGGATGCTGCCCGCCAGCGCGATGCCGACCGCGGCGCCAACCTCGCGGGCGGCGTCGTTGACCGCCGCCGCCACACCGTGATTGCCGGTCGGCACCCCGGACACGATCGCGGCGGTGGCCGGCGCGGTGGCCAGGCCGATGCCGGTGCTGGTGATCAGCAACGGCCACACCAGATCCGCGTACGTGCTGTCGGCGGACAGGGTCGCCACCGAAAGTAAACCGATGCCGAGCGTGAACAGACCCAGCACGGTGGGTACGCGTAGGCCGAATCGCTCGGCCAGGCGGGGCGCGATGGGGGAGAGCAGCATCATCGGCCCGATCATCGGTGCCATCGCCACCGCCGACCACAGTGGCCGGTATCCAAGAATCAGCTGCATGTACTGCACGATGAGCAGGAACAACCCGAATGAGACCAGGAACTGAATCGCGACAGACAGTGCGCCGCTACCGAATCCGCGCCGCAGGAACAGCCGAACATCCAGCAGCGGATGCCGTGTCCGCAATTCGACTATCACGAACACACAGCCCGCGACCACCGAACCGACCAACGCGACCCATGGCACCGGATCGGCCCAACCGCGTGCGGGCACCTCGACCATGGCCAGCACCAGCAGTCCGACCGCGAGACTCGACAGCGCGGAACCCACCAGATCGAAGGGTGGTCGTGCGGGATCTGCGGATTCGGGCAGCGTGCACGACGCGATCGCCAGGACCGCTCCCGCGATACCCATGGCAAGCGGAATCGACTGCCATGACCAGTGTTCCACCAGCAGTCCGGAACCGATGATGCCCACCACCGCCCCGGCCCCGGCCATACCGGCCCAGATACCGACCGCAACTCCTCTCCTGGCTTCGGGAAAGCTCGCGGTCAGCAGAGACAAGGTGGAGGGCATGACCAGGGCCGCGCCGGCCCCGGCGACCGCCCTGGCCGCGATGAGCCAGCCCACCCCGTCTACGAATACCGGCAGCAGCGAGGCCAGAGCGAAAACCGCCAGCCCCGAGACCAATGCCGCCCGTCGGCCATACCGATCGCCGAGTGCCCCGCCCGGCAGCACCAGACACGCCAGTGCGAGCGTGTAGCTGTCCACGATCCAGGTCAGCTGCTGCTGTGTCGCACCGGTCGAGGACGCGATCTGTGGCAGCGCCGTGTACAGCGCCGCCATCGACGCGATGATGAGAACGATTGCCAGACAAGACAGCACGAGTGTCCAGCGCTGCATCGTCGAGAGTCGGGTGGGGCCGGAATTCATCGGCGTCTCCCAAAGGTACCGAAGGTAGCGTTACGCTACTACCAGTAGCACACCTGGGAGGGGTGACGGAAGAATTACCAGTAATGCGACCGGTAATGACGGCGGTAGCGGTGACGAGCTCGAAAAACGCTTGTCGGAAACCGATTTCGCGACCTCGAGCGACACTGATGATCCGAGAAAGGCTCGCTCGCGCGCCCATCTGTTGCGGGCGGCCACCACGCTGTTGCGCAACGGCGGCATCGAAGCGGTGACGATCGAAGCGGTGACCCGGATATCCAAGGTCGCGCGCACCACGCTGTACCGGCATTTCGACAGCGCCGCGCACTTGCGCGCCACCGCCCTGCAGGAGCTGCTCCCGCCTGTGGTTCGGGCACGCGACAGCGGAACCCTGCGCACTCGGCTGATCGACCTGATCACCCGGCAGGCGGCGGTCATCAACGACGCGCCGATCCACCTCACGACCCTCGCCTGGCTCGCCACCGCCGATCACGCCGATTATGGGGCGGCCCCGGCCTTCACCTCGTTGCGCGAGCGGATCATCGAGCAGTACCGCCGTCCGTTCGACCAGGTCTTCGACACCCAGGAGGCACGAGCACTGGTCAAGGACGAGGACCGGATGCTGGCCCTGGCACAGTTGGTCGGTCCCATCGTCTTCCAGCGTTTGGTCGGCCTCGAAGCCGCCACCGAAGCCGACTGTGTCCGGCTTGTGGATGACTTTCTGGCAGCCCGCGCCCCCCGCGAGTAGCGATCTCGAGCTGTGAGCAGTAAGACGCGTGTGGGGGAGCGTCGGCGGGCTTCGCTCGTCGGCATCGATGCAAACGCAGAGTTAACGAATTCGTCCGCGCCGGCGTCCCGGTGAGTGGGACCGATGCTCGGGCCGGAACCGCACCCGATAACGTCAATGGCGTGAGCTCGCCAAGACGTGTCAACAAAGGCCCGGCCGCGGCTGCGGAGAACCGTGCCGCGCTGTTGGAAGCCGCGCGCGGCGCTTTCGCCGCGCACGGGCTGAACGTGCCGTTGAGTCTGATCGCGCGCGAAGCCGGCGTGGGGCAGGGAAGTCTGTACCGGCACTTCCCCAATCGTGAGGCGATCATCCTGGCCGTATTCCGGGAGAATATCGAGCAACTCGAGGCCCTGGCCGCCGATGTGGACTCCACCCTGGATGAGCTCCTGGACCAGATATTTCAGCAAATGACCACGGTCACACCGCTTTTCGACTCGTTGGCGGGCGCTGATCTCAGCGATTCGCGATTGACCGAGGTGATCGGCCGGCTCTACGGGCTGCTGGGGGAGAAGCTCGCCGACGAGACCCGGCGCGGCAGCATTCGTGCCGACGCGACCGCCGAGGAGATCTTCCTCGCGGTGGGCATGCTCGGGGCGCTGCTGAATCGGACGCCCGAGGACCAGCGGGCGACGATCGCCGACAAGTCCTGGCAGCTGCTGCTGCGCTCGCTGCGGCGCTGACCGGTCCGGACCGGACCGCCGCTGACCATAGGCGAAACGTCAGATTTTCATTTTTTCCTCGATCTCGCTCTTGACGCGGCCGGGTGAGGGCGGACACACTACCAACCGGTAACCGGACAAGTACGTCCGGTTGTGGGCGGGGTTACTCGCGGGCTTTCGAGGGGAAAAAGTTGAGAAGAGCACGTACGGTCGCCCCGATGCTGTCGGCGATCGCGGCACTGTCGGTCGCTTTCGCGTCCACGACGGTGCCCGCCCCCGCGGCGCACGCGGCCACCGATTCGTTCTACACCTATCGCGGCGCCACGCCCCTGGGCGATCTCGCACCCGGCACCGTGCTGGCGACCCGGACGCTGAGCTATCACATCGCGTCCATCCCCACCCCGATCACCGCGATCCAGCTGCTGTATCGCACCACCGACGCACAGCTCCGCCCGATCGCTAACGTCGCGTCCGTCCTGCTGCCGCCCGGCGGGGTCGATCCGGCGAAAGCCGTTGCGTACCAGTCGTTCTACGATTCGCTCAGTCCCGAGCACGGTCCCTCGCGCTCGATCGCGGGTGACCTGAGCTTCGGCGGCATGGTGCTCTCGTCCGAGAGCATCCTGATCGCGGACATCCTCTCGCGCGGCTATGCCGCGATCATCGCCGACACCGAAGGGCCGCAGGCTGATTTCGCGGCCGGACCCGAATACGGCATGACCACCTTGGATTCCATTCGCGCCGCGACCCAGGCCCGGGAAACCGGTCTGACCGCGGACACCCGTATCGGGCTCGTCGGGTATTCCGGCGGCGCGATCGCCACCAACTGGGCCGCTGCGCTCGCCCCCGACTACGCCCCCGAGGTCAACGACAAGATCGTCGGTGCGACCCAGGGCGGACTGCTGGTGAATCCGGCGCACAACCTGCGGTATGTCAGTGGCAGTCTGGGCTGGGCGGGTGTGGCCGGTATGGCCATCATCGGCATCGCGCGCTCGTACGACATCGACCTTTCGCCCTATCTGAGCGATCGCGGCCGTCAGGTCGTGGCCGCGCTGCGCGATGCGTCCATCGCCAACGTGCTCTTCCAGTACCCGGGCCTGTCCTGGCAGCAGCTGGTGAAGCCGGAGTACGCGGATCCGAACAGCGTTCAGGCGCTGGTGGATACGGTCGACAAGGTGAACCTCGGCTCGGCGCCGACGCCGACCATTCCGCTGTACATCGCGCAGGGCGCCGGCGGTGACATCGAGGGCACGCCCGGCAGCAATCCCACGGTCGGGCGCGGCGACGGCGTCATGGTCGCGGGCGATGTGCGCAGTCTCGTGCGGCAGTACTGCGCGACCGGCAACAGCGCGGTCGAGTACCACGAGTACGACGGCCTGAGCCACATCCCGACCCTGGCGGTCTGGACCACCGGCGCGATGGCCTGGATCGATGCCCGCTTCGACGGTGTACCGGCGGGGTCGAACTGCGCGAGCGTGGCCCCGGGCAATCCGCTGACCGCTGACCTGTAGCCGGTCCCTTTCATAGCGCCGGTGCCGCAACGGTATTCGACCGTTGCGGCACTCGGCGTGTCCGCCGCAGGGTGTGATGATCCGGCTGTGGGCCTTCACGGTGAAGCGTCACTGTGACGTTCCGTTCGCGAGCGCCCCAGGATTGGGTGTCGCATGGAGTGCCCCGGTCCGGGATGTATCGGCTAATAGATGAAATGAACGCCGTTCACTATTTGAAAGCCGAATGAATTCTCGACCGCGATCGCGGTGAATCTCGTCGAGTCGTCCCGACATTTCTTATGGACATCTGTCTGGACACCGCTATGCTTTGGTGTCGGAGGGTGTGCCCCGCGAACTGCCGCGGTGGACTCGCTCGCATTGCGACGGAAGGGAATCCAATGAAGACACGGCTCAACTGCCCCTGCGGCGAGTACATCCGGGGGGCCGATGAGGAAGACCTCGTGACCAAGACTCGCGCGCACCTGGCCGAGGTGCATCCCACCCACGACTACTCACGCGAGGAAATTCTCTTCATCGCGTACTGAGCCGGTGCCGGCTATCGGCATCTCTCATATTGCTTGGTGTTCAACGGTTTACGAGCAGTAGGCCGTGGCTTCACGGCGGGCGGATCATCGCTTCCACTGTCGGGCGGAAAACTGCGCACTAATCTGGAATGATGTCTGGAATGTGGTCCAGCTCATATGGTAGCGTCACCGCGTAGCCCACGAACGCTGCCCGCGCGGAGTTCGTTTCCTCGTCCACGTGGCGCCCGAGGCGGTCGGTGAAAATCCGATATCGCCGGTCGGGAACCTCGAAGTAGAACAGCGACGTCGGAATCCATGACACAGAGCAATGACGCTAATTCCCGGCTTCGGACGGTGCTCGAATCCGAATACGGCGACGCGATCGAACCACCGCCGAAACCGGCCGCTGTACTCCGGCGCAATTTCGCCGAAACCGTCCTCTCGAGCGTGGCCACCCTCGGGCGTGCACTCCGAATCGGCGCGCACGCTATAGCGATCGGGGCCACCGATGCCGCTCGTGGCCGATTCCAAGTTCGCGAAACCCTCGTGCAGGCCTGGTTCCTGATCCGGGTCACCGCGGTGCCCAGCGTGCTCATGGCCATCCCGTTCGGCGTCATCGTCTCCGCGCAGGTCGGCAATATCGTCACCCAGCTCGGCGCCGACTCCATGATCGGCGCGGCCGGCGGGCTCGGGGTGATCAAACAGGGCGCGCCGATGGCCACGGCCATGCTGCTCGGCGGGGCCGGAGCCGCCGCCATCGCAGCCGATCTGGGCGCGCGTACCGTCCGCGAGGAGATCGACGCCATGCGCGTGATGGGCGTCGATCCCGTGCAGCGACTCGTGGTGCCGCGCATCGCGGCCATGATGCTGGTCGCGCCGCTGCTCAACATCCTCATCGTCTTCGTCGGCATCGCTTCGGGTTTCGCCGTCGCGGTCACCGCGCTCGAGGTGACCCCGGGCAGCTACTGGCAGTCCTTCGGTTCCTTCACCACCCCGATCGACGTGTGGGTGTCGCTCATCAAGGCCACGCTGTTCGGATTCCTGGTGGTGATCATCGCCTGTCAGCGCGGCCTCGAGGCCAAGGGCGGACCGCGGGGGGTCGCCGACGGCGTCAATGCCGCGGTCGTCATGTCGGTCGCGGCGGTCGTGGTGCTCAACACCGCGATCACCCAGGTGGTCACCATGTTCCTGCCCGTCAGGATGGCCTGATGGCCGCGCCGTACCGGCCCGCCGGACTGCGCTGGGCGATCCGCTTCGAGCGCCGCCTGCAACCCATGCGCCCGATCGACGCGCTCGGTTTCGTACTCGGCTTCTGCTGGCAGGTGCTGTCCTCGATCCCGTACACGCTGGTGCACTACCGCCGCCAGACGATCTCGGTCATCACCGATATGACCTGGGGCCGTGGCTCGATCATCGTCGGCGGCGGTGTCGTGCCGCTGATGCTGCTCATGGGTGCGGCGATGGGCGCTTCGATCGGCATCGAGGCGTACAGCGCGCTCAATCTGCTGTCGCTGGGTCAGCTCAGCGGGCTCATTTCCGCGTTCGGCGTCACCCGCGAACTCGCGCCCATCGCGGCGGGTGTCGGATTCGCCGCGCAGGCCGGCTGCCGGATGACCGCCGAGATCGGCTCGATGCGCATCTCGGAGGAGATCGACGCCCTGGAATCGCTCGGCATCCGGTCGGTTCCGTTCGTCGTCACCACCCGCGTCATCGCCGGAATCATCGCGGTGGCACCGGCTTTCGTGGTCGCTCTGATCCTGAGCTACTTCTCCTGCGAGGTGATCGTGACCGTCGTGCACGGCACCCCCTCGGGCACCTACGACCACTACTTCGACCAATTCGTGCTGGCCTGGGACGTGTTCGCCGCGACCGTCAAAGTCATGATCTTCGCGATCGCCGTCGTGCTGATCCATTGCTATCAGGGGTTTTTCGCCACCGGCGGTCCCGAGGGCGTCGGCATCGGGTCCGGGCGCGCCATTCGCGCGAGCCTGGTATCGATCATCGCCCTGGACATGGTCGCCACGATCCTGCTCTGGGGATTTCAGTCCCCCATCACATTCACGGGGTGAGCCCATGCCCGAATACACCCTTCCCGGAACCGAAGTCGGGCCGCGTCGCGCCCGCATCCTGGGCATCTGCGCAGTCGCGATCGCACTGGTCGCGGGCGCGGCCTGGCGGGTGGCCCCGGAGTCCGCGCCGGCCGACGGCATCGATGTCGCGCTGGTCGTCGGCTATGTCGGCGAGGGCATCGGTCCCGGCACCGACGTCCGGCTCGACGGCGTCCGCGTCGGATCGGTCACCACGATCGAGTTCGCCCGCGCGGGCCAGCGCCGAATCGAGTTGAGCCTGCAGCGATCTCAGCTGTTCGGACTCACCACCGGACTCGCGGTCGACTACGTGCCGGGCAATCTGTTCGGCATCAGCGCGCTCGAACTGCATCCCGAGGGCGCCGGCGCGGCCCTGGAGGACGGCTCGACCGTCGACCTCACCGGGGGCAACGCCGATCGCCTGCGCGACGCGACCCTGGCGGCGCTGCTGAACTCCACGGGCGATCTCACCCAGCAGGTGCTGACCCCGCAGCTGACCGAACTGCTGCACAAATTCTCCCGGGATCTGGGCGCTTTCACCCCGCTGTTGCAGGCCATCGGCACCACCGCGCGCTCCTACGTCGAGACCGCCCAGCGGCCGTCCGCGGAGCTGTTCGACCGGTACGGCGCGGCCCTGGCCGGGGTGCCGCCCATGGTCACCGGCGGACTGACCGTGCTGCACGCCAGCTACGCCAACGGCTATCTCAGCGAGGAGGAGCACATCGCCAAATTCGCGTACATGTGGCCGAGCGTCCAGAACGAGCTGCTGCCCGCGGTGACGGCCCTGTTCGGCACGGCGCGACCGTATTTCGGCGGACTGCTGCCCGTGCTGACGATGGTGCTGGACAGAATCAGCGCCGCGGTTCCGGATCCGCAGGGAGCCGGGGCGCAGTCGAGTGAACTGCTCGATCGGCTCGCCCGCGGCTTCCGTCCCGGCCCCGACGGACCGGTGCTGGACGTGCGGATCGATCTCGATCTCGTGCCCGGTCTGGCCGCGCCGCTGGCCGCTGCGACGGGCCTGCCGAACCCGAACGAGGGGCAGCCATGAGCACCCGTGCACTGTTCGTTCGCGTCCTGCTCGCGGTGGCGGCGATGGTCCTGGTTCTGACGGGCGTGTTCACGCTGATCACCCGCCCGGTCGACGGCGAAACCGACACGCACACGGCCATGTTCGCCGACGCGAACGGACTGCGGCCCGGTGACGACGTGCGCCTGTACGGGGTGCAGGTCGGCAAGGTGGTCGCCGTCGAGTTGGCGGGCACCCTGGCCCGGGTGCGGTTCACCGTCGTCGCGGACCGCCCGCTGTTCACCAACACCAAGGTCGCGGTCCGCTATCAGAACCTCACCGGCTTCCGGTACCTCGAGATCGACCAGCCCGATCAACCCGGCGAACGCCGCAGCGCGGCAACCACATTCGGCGTCGATCAAACGATCTCGGCCTTCGACATCACCACGCTGTTCAACGGCTTGCAGCCGGTGCTGCGCGAGCTGTCACCGGCGGACCTGAACCAGTTCACCACCAGCCTGCTCGCGGTCGTCGAAGGCAACGGCACCGGACTGGGTCCGGCGCTGGGGGCGATCGACAAACTGAGCCGGTACGCCTCGGACCGGCAAACCGTCCTGAGTACGTTGGTGGCCAACCTGTCCCGGGTCTCCGAGCACATCGGCGGGGACTCCGGCAACGCGGTCCGGCTCCTGGGCAGCCTCACCGACCTGTTCGTCGTCATCGCCGAGAAACTGCCCGGGCTGGTGGACTTCTCGAACCAGATTCCCCCGGTGCTGCAGCCGCTGCGCAGCATGCTGACCGTGCTCGGACTCACCGGCGCCCGCGACCGGGACCTGGACGCACTGCTCAAACAGGCGTTCCCGGACCCGTACGACGCGGTCGCGGTTTTCGATCGGATGCCCGGGCTGATCCAGTCGGTCACCGCGGCGCTGCCCCGGACCGGCCCGGATGCGCAACCCGGCTGCTCGCGCGGCAGCGCACAGGCTCCCGAGCCGCTCCGAATCCTGATCGCCGGCCAGAGGATCACGCTGTGCAACTCCTGAAATCTCGTGTCCGTCGAGGCGAACCGCGAAACACCGACCTGCGCTGGGGGATCGGCGGCCTGTGCGCGGTCGTGCTGCTGGTGACCGGCATCGGCGTCGTCTATCTCACCGGCACCACCCCCGAGACCACCTACCGCGCCGAACTCACCCAGGCCGGGACCATCCGCCCGGGCGATGACGTGCGCATCGCGGGCATCCCGGTCGGGAAGGTGAAATCGCTGACCCTGCTCGCGGATCGGGTCGCTATGGAATTCACCGCGCGGCGCGAGGCGTTTATCGGCGACCAGAGCGTTCTGGATATCCGCATGCTCACCGTGGTGGGCGGCTACTACCTCGCCGTCGAACCGGCGGGCGCCAAATCTCTGGGCAACGGTGTCATCCCGCGCGAGCGCGTCGGCATCCCCTACAACCTCACCGCGGCGTTCCAGGACGCGGTGCGCCCGGTACGCGAGGTCGACGGCACTGTTCTGCGGCAGAACCTGGCCCAGCTCTCGACCTCGCTGGACAAGAGCCCGGAATCGGTGCGGTCCGCGGTGCAGGCCGCCCAGGATCTGGTCGGTCTCCTCGACCGGCAGAACAGCGACATCTCCCGCACCCTGAACTTCGCCGACGAGTACCTCACCGCCATGCGCGAGAACTCCGATGTCCTCGCGCGCCTGGTGACCACGCTGGGCACGATGGTGAACATCATCCAGAACAACAAGACCCAGGTCGCGAACGCGCTCAACGACCTGGCGGCGGTGCTGCAGGATCTGGCGCCGCTGGGCACCGCCTGGGATCGCGGACTGAAGGAACGCGCGCAGCCGCTCGCCGACGCGATACCACCGCTCGAGCAGCTCGCCACTCGGCTGGGTGAGCTGATCGTGTCCCTGAAAGCCATGGGCGACAAGCTCTTACCGTTGCTGCCGCCCGAAGGCGGCATCTCGGTCGATCAATCCGCGGCGACCGTGGCGGGCATCTGCGTCCCGGTGCCGGGAGGTGTGTGTTGATGCTGAACAGGATCCTGGGCTCGCGCGCGTTGATGTCCGCCACGGTCGCACTCGTGGTGATCGCCGCGGGCGCCATCGCCCTGACCGCGGGCAACGAATCCCCGCCCACCCGTGCCTACTGCGCCGATATGCCCGACAGCATCGGGCTGTACGAAGGCAGCGCGGTCACCGTGCTGGGGGTGCGCGTCGGCGAGGTCACCGGCATCGACCTCGCCGGGACCGTGGCACGGGTGCGGTTCACCGTCCGCGCCGATCGCACCCTGCCGCTGGACGTCGGCGCGGTCACCGTCAGCGACACCCTGCTCGCGGACCGCACCCTCACCCTGGTCGGGGACGAACCGGCGGGCGCGGGCTGGAACCCGGGGGAGTGCATCACCAAAACACTGACCCCCAAAAGCCTTTCGGAGACCTTCGACGCGCTGGCGCATCTCGCCGATCAGCTCGAAGGCGCCGGTGACCCCGCCGAGCAGGCCGCGCTGGGTGCGGGACTGACCGCGCTCGACCGGGCCACCAGCGGCACCGGCGACCAACTCAACGCGATCATCAACCAATTGGGAACGGCGCTGGCCGCACCCGACGCAGCCATCGGCCACATCGGCGCACTCCTGGACGCGCTGGGCGAGCTCACCCGGCGGGCGCGCGCGGGCTGGTCGCAGGTGCGCGAAACGATCACCGGGCTCCCGCAGGCATTCAACGACATCAACCTCATCGCCTTCCCGCCGATCATCGATCTGGTCGACGGACTGAGCAAGACGCTGCCCCAGATCAACGACGTGATCGTCATGTTCGCCTCGCCCGCACTGCGCGCACTGGATTCGGTGGAGAACCTGGCCGGCCTCATCGCGTCGGGCGTCGGTTCGCTGCGCGAACTCATCGCCATGGTCCCGGCGATCGCGGGCGGCTTCGGCTCGGCGAAGGACCCGGCGACCGGGCAGACGCGCATCGGCTACGCCGGGCCGAGCATCGCTCTCGCACAGCAGGATACGGTCGCGGTCTGTGCCGGGGTGCAGGCGATCACCGGGCAGCAGTGCCGGACGAATCCGAACGGAGCCATCACCGTGCCCCTGCTTCCCGCCCTGCTGAGCGCGGTGAGCGCGCGATGAACCGGCGTATCGGCCGCCGGCTCGGTGCGGTGCTGGCCCTGCTGCTGACGCTGACCGCCTGCGGGTGGAAGCCGTCGGAGATCACCGTTCCCGGCTCCGGCGTCGACGGCCCGACCTACCCGCTGCGCATCGAATTCGCCGACGTGCTCAACCTGCCCCCTGGCGCGAAGGTGTTCGCCGACGGCGTGCGCGTCGGCGAACTCACCGCGCTGGATCTCATCGACCCCGATCCCGCCGCCGCCACGATCGCGGGCCGGCGCGGATACGTGGTCGCGGAGGTCGCCGTGCGCACCTCGGTGCGCCTGCCCGCGGAGACCACGGCCGCACTGCGGCAGGAGACACCGCTGGGCGATGTGCACATCGCCTTGAGCGTGCCCGCCACCGCCGCGGGTTCGGTGCTCGAACCCGGGGCCACGATTCCGCTCGCGCAGACCATCGCCGCGTTGCCGATCGAGGACATCTTCGCCGGACTGTCCGCCTTCGTGGGCAGCGGCGCGGTGACCGACATCCAGACCATCGTCACCACGATGAACGGCGTCATGCCCGAGAACCCCGCCGACACAGCGCGATTGGCCGGACTGCTCGGGGCGGACCTGACGGACATGGGGGAGAACCTGAACTCGGTCGACACCCTGCTGAACGGGCTCGCCGCCACCGGTGACCAGGGGCTGGTGCAGAACCTGCCGATGTTCGACGTGCTGCTGACCCCTTACGGCGTGCAGCACACCGTGGACACCATCAACGCCGAGATCGGAGTCATCTTCGTGCTGACCGCGCTCGGCCCGGTCGCACCCAGTCTGACCTGGCTCGCACCCGTCGTGCAATCGCTGGACGGCACCGCCCGGGCGGTCGTGCCCATGCTCTTCGGCGCGCACCCCCTGGACACCGATTCGCCCTCGACGATGAAGAAACTCGTCGACCTGATCCAGAACAAGATCATCCCCTTCGCCGAACAGGGACCGAAGGTGAACCTGAAGGGGGTGAGCGGTGTGCCCGGCACGGGCTCGCCCGAGGAACAGACCGGCCGGATCCTGGACACCCTGCGCATGATCGGAGCGGTGCGATGAATGTTCGCGCGGTCGTGTCACTCTCGGCCATCGTCGCGGTGCTGGTCGCCGGGGTGGCGTACATGGCGTTCGGGGTGCTGCACGTCGACCCGCGGCGCGGCTACGTCGATGCCGAACTGCTGCTCGACGATTCGGGCGGACTCGGGCCCAACGCGCCGATCCTGCTGGCCGGGGTGCAGGTGGGGCGCACCGAATCCGTCAGCAAGGACGCAGCGGGTGTGCTGGTCCGGCTGCGGATCGAGGACCGCTACCGGATTCCGCTGTCCAGCGCCGTACGGATCGAACAGCTCTCCGCACTCGGCGAACCCTACGTGCAGTTCTCGCCCGCGACTGCCAATGCCCCGTATCTCGAAGACGGGCAACGGATTCCGGCTGATCGGGTACGCATGCCCATGACGATCACCGCGCTCTCGGCGAAACTCGTGCGGTTGCTCGCGCAGTTCGATCCCACGGTCATCTCGAACCTGGTCGGCACCTTCGACCGGGCCTTCACCGGCACCGATCCCGCCGTGCAGACCCTGCAGCGCTCGACCTCGCTGCTGGCCGCGACCCTGCTCAGCCGGACCGGGCCGGTGCGGCAGCTCTTCGACGACATCCAGACCCTCGGCGGGGACATCGATTGGCTCGGGCCTTCGCTCGCCACCGCGGGACCCGAGTTCGGCGCGTTCGGCACCACGCTGAACAAGATCGTGGAGTCGGGTTCGGCGCTGGCCGAGAGCCGGCCGGTCTCGGCGTATTTCACCGGGGACGGGCTGGTTCCCTTCCTGCGGGAGGTGACCGAGCTGATCGCCCGCATCGGGCCAGATGCCGCTCAGCTTGGGCCGATGCTGCAGCCGGTGGTCGCCGACGCGGTTGGTCGCGTACCGGCACTGGACATCGGCGCGCTGCTGGGGCAGGCGCTGCAGAGCGTCGACGCCGACGGCACGCTGCACTTCCGGCTCGGGGTCAAGTAATCCATGGGGCCACAGCACATTTCGGTGAGAGGACCACAGCGATGACAACACGGACAGACGCCGACACCGGGACCGCTCCGGAGTCCGGGGCGGCCGAGACAGGTGCGGCTGCGACGGAGACCGGCACGGCGCCCGCGGTTTTGGCGAAGACCCCCAAGTCGCCGCCCGCGCCCGCGCCCGCCAATGGTCAGCGCTCGATTTCGATCTCCCTGTCGACCCTGCGGAACGCGGTCGCACTGGTGCTGCCGCTGGTGGTGATCATCGTCCTGGGGATGCTCTACAACTCCGCGAGATCCGAACTGGCCGATCGTGATTCCCGGGCGGCCGACGAGCGGCACGCCGAGCAGGTCGCCACCGACTACGCGGTCGGGGCATCCACCATCGACTACCACGACACCAAAGCGTGGCTGACCCGCCTGAAAGCGGGCACCACCCCGCAACTGTCCGCGAAGTTCGACGCCACCGCCCCGCAACTCGAGCAGATCCTGCTCCCGCTGCAGTGGACCTCCAAGGCCACCCCGCTCTCGGCCTCGATCCTCTCCGAAGCGGGCGGCATCTACAAGATCAATGCCTACCTCGAGGTCACCTCGACCAGCGCCCAGACCCCCGACGGCGCAACCACCACCGTGACCTACTCCCTGACCATCGATCGCAACGCCGACTGGAAGATCACCGAGGTGGGCGGCCTGCAGAACGCGTTTACCGCGAAATGACCACCGCGACACCGACCCTGCTGGTCCCGGTGGGCGACTCGAACTTCGAGGTACACCGCGCGGGACCGGTTTCCGCCGCGCAGCGCACGACGGCCCTGCTCCTGCACGGGTTCCCGCAGAGCGCCGCCTCCTGGCACGCGGTCGCCCAGCACCTGAGCGCGTTCGGGATCACCAGCTACGCCCCGAACCAGCGCGGCTACTCCGCCGGCGCCCGCCACCATCCGGTCGAGGCCTACCGCCTGAGCGAACTGGTGGCCGACGTCGTCGGCCTGTGCGATGCCCTCGCGCTCGACACCGTCCACCTCGTCGGCCACGACTGGGGCGCGATCGTCGCCTGGGCTACCGCCGCCCACCACCCCGACCGCGTGACATCCCTGACCGCGGTCTCGGTGCCCCACCCCGCGGCCTTCGCCCGGGCGATCGGCACCGACCCCGAACAACAGGAGATGTCGGCGTATCTGGGCCTCCTGGAGCAGGACGGCACCGCCGACCTGCTGCTGACGAACGACGCCGCAGCCCTCCGCCTGGGTTACGGCGACGCACTCACCCGCGAAACCGCCGACGCCCACATCCGCCTGCTCTCCGAGCCCGGCGCGATGAGCGCCGCCCTGAACTGGTACCGCGCCCGGGGCACCAGCTGGCACGAGGTACCCCCGGTGACGGTGCCCACGACCTTCGTCTGGGGCGCCGACGACATGGCGGTCTCCCGTTCGGCGGCCTACGGCTGCGCCGAACACGTCACCGCGCCTTATGAATTCGTGGAGCTGGCAGCAACAGGTCACTGGGTCCCGGAACAGGAGCCCGCCCGGCTCAGCACGGCGATCATCCACCGCATCGTGGGCTGAACCGAGGTCGAACGTGCACCGCGCCCGCGTCATTCGCGCTAGTGCGTGGTGCTCAGTTCGATCAGGAGCACGCCTGCCACGATCAGGGCGATGCCGGCGATCATGACCTTGGTGAGCGGTTCGGCGAACAGGACCCGGGACGCCAGCGCGGTGAGTGCGACGCCGGCCGCTGCCCAAATGCCGTAGGCGACACCGATTCCCATGCCCTGGGCCAGCGCCTGGGTGAGGAAGGTGAACGCGGCGACATAGCCCGCGGCGACGACGCCGTACCAGTACTTGTTCGCGTCCTCCTGGGAAGCCATCCGCAGGGACAGCGTCGCCGAGACCTCCGCGAAAATCGCCGACGCCAGGAACAACCAGCCCATCAGTGCGTGCCTTCCTGCTCGGCGGTGGCGGGGTGCGAGCCCAGTTCGACACACAGGACCCCGGCGATGACCAGGGCGATGCCCGCGACCATCGCGGCGGTGAGGGGGTCGCCGAACAGGACGGCGGCCAGCACCGCGGTCAACGCGACCCCGCTGGCGCCCCAGATGCCGTAGGCGACACCGAGGGCCATGCCGGCCCGCAGGAGCAGGCTCAGCGCTATGAAGGCGCCGATGTATCCGGTGGCGACCAGGATGTACCAGCCCGGGTGATCGAGGGCGGCCCGCAGGGACAGGGTCGCGGCGACCTCGAGTCCGATCGCGGCCACCAGGAGTAGCCATTTCCGCATCAGGGATTCGTGCCTTTCAAGAGATCTCTGACGACCGCGAGCAGCGCCGCGCGGTCGTGTTCGGGAACGGGAAAGACGCCGGTCGCGGCGGCGGTCCAGTACCCGTCGGCCAGCAGCCGCGCCGCGGTGAGCCGGGCGCGCTGTGCCGCGGAGAGTTCGGGCGGGAGGGCGAGCCAGGGCTCGAATCGCGCGACCCAGGTCGTGGTGAGCGCGGGGTGGTAGACCGCGTCCGCGCAGATCGCGAAATCGGCGCGATCGAACGATCCGGTCAACGCGACCTCGACATAGCTCGCGATCCGCTGCGTTGCGCTCGCCTCCTGTGGCTCGCAGCCCAGATGGTCGATCAGCTTGCGTTCCCAGCGGGCGGCGACATGGTCGACGACGCCGAGCATCAGGGCTTCCTTGGTCGGGAAGTGGTACATCAGACCGGGTTTGGTGAGGCCGACCTGTTTGGCGGCGGCATCGAGGGTGAGGCTGCCGCCGTTCTCCACACGAAGGAGCTCGAGGGCTCCGTCGAGGATCTTGGCTCGCGCATTGGTAACCACGAAATCTACTTTACCATCCGGAAGGTAAAGTAGACGGGCACGGACCGATCAGTCGGCGAGCGCGGCCAGCACGGCCGCGGTGTCGAGGTAGTACGGGCGGAACTCGGTGATCAGGCCGTCCCGGAAGCTGATCCATTGCAGCAGAGACGTATTCAGCGTTCGGCCCGTGCGTCGCGCGCGCAGCCGTCCGCGGGTGTGGACCACGACCCGATCGTCGGCGCTCAAGAACTGCTGCTCGTCGAACCACAGTCCGTCCCAGCTCTCGCCCATGGCGGCGATGAACCGCCGAAAGCCCTCGTGGCCGTGCCACTCGCCGCCGTAGGGAAGGCTGGGCGCCTGGTGCATGACGATGTCCGGGGCCAGGTGCGCGGCCATCCGCTCGAATTCGGCACCCTCGGTGAGGTATTCGGCCTCGGCCAGATAGAAGGCGTGCAGGGTGGTCATCGGATCGGCTGTCATTCCCCCGATCCTCACGGCCGCCGGTCGCACGTGCTGGCGGAAATGCGACGTCGCGGTTTCGAGGGCGGTGAGAAAAGGGGTTGACCTGAACAATTATTGAGGTTTCACTATGGGAGGCACACGAGAACCGCACCGCTTCTTCCATCGGAGGTCATCATGACAACCGCAGCCACCAACTCCGTTCGCAAAGTGTCCATCCCCGCCCTGAGCCGCCCGGTCGCCGTGCTGAGCGCCATTGCCGGGGCCGTTGTGGCGAACATGATCGTCTGGTTGCTCGGCATGGCCGCGGGTGGATCATTCGAGACGACCACCGACGGAAAGGTCCAAAGTGTCGCGCCCGGCGGAATTCTCATGCTGACCGTCGTCCCGCTACTGATCGGCCTCACCGCTGCGGCGCTGCTGTCGTACAAGTGGCCGGGGATCCTGCGCGTGGCGGCGGTGATCGGCTCGGTCCTGGCGGTCGGCACCATCGCCCTGACCGTGGCCGCCGATTTCGACACCGCCTCGACCGTTGCCCTGGCGGTCACCCACCTGACCCTGGTGCCGGCGCTGGTGTTCGCCACCGAAGCGATGCGGCGCAAGCTGATTCGGTAATCGGCCTTCGGCAGGGCCCGCATCCCTCGGGATGCGGGCCCTGCGGTGTCTCTGCCCCGCGCGGCATGGTGCGCCACCGGTTGGAATCAGCTGTGCGACATGGCCCGCCGGACTACGGGCAGCTGGCGAACGAGTTTGGGGAGCAGCGCGATCGCCAGCAGCGTCAGTCCGAGCCAAGGGCGAATATGTGGCGTCAGGCGTTGTATTCGGCCGTGGGTATCCAGTTCGATCAGCATCGCGTCCCCGATTCGTACGCCCAGGACACGCGCTTCGGCGATCGCGACGGCAGTTCGGTCACCCCTGACCACGTGGCGCCAGGTAAAGCCGGTCAGCTCGGGAAGCAGAATCGAGAACAGCACGCGCAGATCATGGTGGCCACGAAAGACGGCGCGACCGGCCAGTGGCGACACCAGCTCCGCGTTGGTCGCGAGAGTCTCCAGCACGGCATCGATGTCGCCGGCTTCGGTTGCCGCGCAGAACCGTGCGATCACGTCGTCATCCACCGGAACTCCCTCGTCGGCGCTTCTACTACACAGTGTAGTTCACGTGTGTGGGGTGTGTGGGGTCGAACCGGGCTTCCCGTAAGCGATTTCCGTTGCGGGTGATCGAAACACGACGAATGCGTGCGGGTTCAGATCGAGTTGCGCGGAATCATCCCTTGGCGCGAGGCGGGAGGGTCAGGCAGAAAGGGTGGCCCGCGGGGTCGACGAGTACCCGCCAGCGATCGGGGGCCGGCTGGAAATCCGGCTTGCTCGCCCCGATCTCGATCGCTGCGTGTTCGGAGGCATCGAGATCGGACACGAACAGATCGAGGTGCATTTGCTTGGGCACCTCACCGCTCGGCCAGTCCGGCCGCCGATGTCCGGCCACCCGCTCGACCGTCAACATCATGTGCTCGCCCTGAAGCACGATCAAGTCGTCGGATTCGTAGTACAGGTCGAAACCCAGCAGCGCGCGGTAGAACGCGGCGAGTCCCTGCGGGTCGTCGCTGTCGAGCGCGATCGCTCCGAATCTGGCAATTGCGGTCATGGCTACCCCGAGGCTCCCGGCCTCCGCCTGGTGCCGGGCCGCTCCACGTCCATGGTTACCACAGGCGGCCGAGTCGACGTTTATGACCATGCGCTACAGGGCTTTCCCGTAACCGGGTGCAACACCCCGGTGGGCATGGCGTCTCTGTGAGCTGTCTACGACCCGCCGTGACTGCCGGGGGTCTGCTCGATGAGCGTCGCGGTGGCGCGGTCGAGGAATTCGCAGAACCGCTTGTGCTCCACGGGAGTGAATCGGTCGGTGAGCGCGCGTTCGAGCACGATGACTTCGTCGTAGGCCTGGTCGAGCAGCGCGCGGCCATCCGGGGTCAGTGCGGCCATCAGGACCTTCGCGTGCACGGGTGACGGCGTGCGGTCGAGGAGGTTCTTGTTCTGCATGCCGGTCAGCACGGTGGCCATGCTCTGCTGGGTGACGCCGCAGGCGCGAGCCAGCTGGGCGCCGGACATGGATTCTTCCCGGGACAAGGTCAGCAGCACCGAGTACTGGGTCATGGTCAGTCCGTAACGGCGCAGCACGGCCTCGTGGTGGCCCATCAGCGCCTGTTCGGCGCGGCGGATACGCGTACAGACGTATTCCTCGATCGGCACGTCGACCATGTCACAACTCCCTGAGTTGACTCAACTACCTGATACTGCTTGAGTTCTGCGTATCAGGATACTGAGTCAACACAGAAAGCTGTATGTGATGAGAGCCGTAGTGCTTGGCGTCGATGACACGTTCACCATCTCCGAGATCCCCGAGCCGGTGGCAGGACCGGGTGAGGTCGCGATCCGCGTCGCCTTCGCGGGTGTGCAGTACGGCGATGTGCTGGTGCGCAACGCGCACTTTCCGATTCCGCGCCCGTTCGTTCCGGGTTTCGAGGCCGCCGGTGTGATCGTCGCGGTGGGCGAGGGAGTGGACCGGGCACGTATCGGTGAGCAGGTTGTCGCTCTGGTGGGCGGCGGCGCCTACGCCGAGGTCGTGACCGCGCCGGCCGCATTGGCGATCAATGCCACCGGGGTCGACCCGCGCACGGCGGCGGGGTTCGGATGGGCGACGCCAACCGCCTACGACCTGATCAACAGCGTCGGCAGGGTCCGTCGCGGCGACAGCGTGCTGATCCACGCCGCAGCCGGTGGCGTCGGTTCGCTGGCCGGGCAGTTCGCCGCCGCCGCGGGTGCGGAGCGGATCGTCGGGGTGGTCGGCAATCCCGGCCGGGTGAGGTACGCACGCGGGTTCGGCTACCACGAAGTGCTGACCCGTGATCGATTCCCGGATGCGTTGGGTGAGGAGCTCTTCGATGTTGTTCTGGACCCGATCGGCGGGGCCACGCGTCTAGAGAGCCTGGCACGATTGGCGCCGCACGGTCGAATCCTGGTTTACGGCAACATCGCCACCTTCGACCCCGTGACGGTGTCGGCCAACGACCTGCTCATGAATGGTCAGTCGCTGCTGACATACAACAGCGATCTGGCCGCACGGACTCACCCGTATCGGTTGGCCGAGAGTGCTGCTCGCGCGATGGCGGCCGTCACGGATGGTTCGGTGCGTATCGACGTGACCGCCGAATACGCCTTGGCGGACGTCGAGACCGCGATCGCGAGCCTGGCCGACGGCGCGACCCATGGAAAGAGCATCGTTCGCATCGGATGAAGGGTCCTCGGACGCACCGCTCCGCCCGGCCGGGCCGGCGCTGTATGCGGTGTGGCCTCATGCGATCCGGTAGAGCCGCCGCGCAAGGTCGATTGGGAGGGGATAGCTGCTCTCTTTGGGGAGCAGTGCCGAAGCTTTGTCATTTCGGCCCTGGGCGCGCAGGTCGGATATCTTGCGCACCCGCGGAGTCAGGTCCGTGATCTCGGTGACCCAGTCGTCCACGAAACGATGAATGATGTGTCGGCTCAACCCGACCTGGATCGACCGGGTATCGCGGCTGGCGCCGGTGAGTGTCCGCTCCGGGTCCCACTGCACGTTGACGGTCGCATGCTTGATCTGCGCCTCCCAGTCGGCGCGGTCCCGATACACCCCACGCTCGAAACTGGTGAGAACCGCTTGCGACAGAGCGGTCTCCCAGCCCTCGCGGGTGATTCGGACGGCAAGCACCCGCTCCTGACCGGGCTTACGTCCCCAGTTGCTGCGCTCCATCATCCACAGGAACGACGGCTTGATCCACGTCATCCGGTTGGTTGAGAACGGCGGCACGAAGCGCTGCGCCGCCACCGCGGGATCCGCGATGGCGGGGGAGTATGCCTGGTAGACGACGATCGACTTCTGGTCGTAGTCGGCGCGAATTTCATGGATGTGCACGTGATTCCTGATGTTCGAAGGCAGGCCGTCATGCTGGATTGTTGTCCGATGCTTGCGGCGTTCCCTGGTGAAAATAGAGTTTCCATGTCCCGTCACGCAGGAGCCAGATCGAGCTGCGGACGGTCGTTCGCTCCGGGCTTCGTGTTCGGTATGTCAGCTGAATCACGTTGGGAGCCAATCGCATCGCAGTGATGTTGTCGGTGATGGGTGCCATCGAGCGGTCGCTGCTCATCGCGTCGAGAATCGACTCCCTGTCCCAGACCCGGCCGGAAGAGGCGAACTCCCGAAACTCGGGGTCGAGCAACGCGGCCGATTCCGCTCGCGAGTTGCGAACCGCGCGGTCCATCAGCCGCAGCTCGGCCGCTACCACGGAGGCGATGTCGGGATCTTCGCTCGTGAAACTCATGTGCCGAGCCTTCATGTCCGAAGGAGAAGGGGCAACATGTTTTCGGACGTAGGTCGGCCCTTCAACGCGTGCCGTATTAATCGGCTGGCTGTGCGATCGACCGCTGCGGCAGGATGCTGTCGTGCGTCACGATCTTCACGGGCTGGCCGAGAACCCCGCGCTGCCAGCGGATCTGCTCGACCGGCTGATCGCGACCGCGGATTCCGACCTCGCCGAGGTGCTGGCCCGCCGCTCGGATCTGACGGGAACGCAGGTGGCGGCGCTCGCGCGCTTCGAACGGGCCGCCGCACGACTCGGGCGCGAGGGACGACTCACCGAATTTGATCAACCGCCTCGGCCTCGTGTCGCACTCGCGCTGCTAGAGGCGGGTTTCGGCCGGCCGGAGTGGGCGCGCGTTCTGGCGGCCGATCCGTCGGCGCGCACCCGGGAGCGGCTCGCGGCCTGCCCGGCGCTGCCACGCGACGTGACGCACACGCTGGCCTCCGATCCCGACGTCATGGTCGTCGCCGAGCTCGCCCTGTGGGCGACAAGCGATGTCGCCGCCCAGCTGGCGACGCATCCCCACGCGGAGGTCCGCCGCGCCGTGGCGACCAATGAGGCCACGCCCGGCCCGGTGCTGGCGGCACTGCTGACCGGCGACCAACTGCCTCCGGCGCGCTCCTGCGGGGTCTGCGATCTGGAGGCGATACCATTCGTGCACGACCCGAACTGCCAACGACCCGACTGTGCACTGATGCCGGGCGCCGCCTGCGACGGATCCCACGAATCCACCGTGTACACGATCCAGCAGATGGCGCTGCGCAATCCGGCCACGCCGGCCGACGCGGTGGTGGCTTTCGCCGACCGCTGCCCGGGGCTGCACAACGGCGAGCTGGCGGCCCGCACCGATCTGCCGCGGCGCCTCTACGCCGAGCTGGCCGGGGACCCCGTCCCACTGGTCCGCGCGCAGCTCGCGGACAATCCCGCCATCGACGAAAACCTCATCCGAGCACTGGCTTTCGACCGCGGCCACGATGTCCAGCGCCGACTGGCACACCATCCGCACCTGCCGCTCGACATCCTCGCCGCCCTCGCCGCCGGCACCCGAATCGGCCCGACCCTGCTACCGCGCATCGCCTCGGCCACCACTGCCGAGGCCGAGGAACTGGCCGCGTCGACGAACCCGATCCTGCGGATGCTCGTCGCCCAGCGACGCGATCTGCCGGCCGGGCTGCGCGACGCACTGGCTCGTGACGCGGACGCGAAGGTGCTCGCGTCCATCGCGCCGCACCCCGGATTGTCCGAAACCCGGCTGCGCGAGCTGGCGGCCGCGCACGGTGCCCGGGTCAGCGCGGCAGTCACGGCGAATCCCGACGCCACCGCATCCCTGCTGGAGGAGCTGGCACGACAGCGCCCGTCGGTACTCAAGGCGTTGCGTGAGATCGCCCGCCACCCCCATGCCACCGCCGCGGCTCTGCGCACATGCCTCACCGACTCCCGGGCCAGACGATCGGCGGCAGGTCACCGTGCCCTGCCGCCCGCGACGATCGTCGAGCTGCTCGACGATCAGGACTGGCAGGTCGTGCAGGCGGCGGCAGCCAATCCGGCACTGCCGCATGCCGCTATGTACGGGCTCGTGTCCTGAGTGATGCTGCTCGGGTAACCGCTCCGCGTCGGCCTTCGGCACGGTGCTCCCGGGGTCGGACTCCGGTCGTGGCCTCCGAGCATCGCACTGACCGGTCCGGTCGGCGGCGACGGCACGATCGAACCGACCGCGTCCCCGACTCGCGTCGCTCCGCGTTCAACGCCGGTTGGGTGGGCGCGAGGGCACCCACACGTACCCGCCCATGCGCGCTCGGTGCGGAACCCGCCGCCGTTGACCGCCGCGTACGCGCAGTTCGTGGGCGGCCTGGTGGATCCGCTGGGACAGCTCGCTGACGTGGGTCGGCTCGGGATCGACGGTGGAGATGAAACCGCCTGCTCGCCAGCCGATCTCGTGCCCATACGTGGCGTAGGGCGGGAGCGGCGCCGGGCCTTCGGCCGCGAGCGATCGGTCAGGTTCGATCGCGGCTACGGTGTCCGCGAATTCGGTCATCGCCTCCGCGACCTCGTCCACGCTGCCCGAGCGCGTGAACTGCAGTCGCGCCATCGCCGGCAGGCGGATCTCGATCACGCACTCGACACGGGTATCGGCACAGGGCACCGTTTCAGTGTGCCGCCGCCGGACCCACTCCGCCGTATCACGACTCGGCGTTTCGCACCTGCCGGTTTCCGGCGGACGCCGAATTCTGGGTTGAATCGTGCTCAGTGGGTAGCACTGTTGGTGCTGGGGTGGGGTTCAACAGCGTAGCTTCACCCCGGCCCGAGGGGTCCTCACCCGTGGCCACCCGGCGGTCGCGGAACCGAGCGACCACACATGGATCATCCGGACTCGGTTGTGGGCTACGCGTCCGCCCAGGACGCGGGCAGCGATTGCCAGGAGACGGCGGCGACCTCGTGCAGGCGCCGGGCGGGTAGGCCCAGACGGCTCAGCTGGATCAGGCCCTGGGCGACCACGACGATATTGGCGCTGTGTGCCGATACCGCTGCGGCATCTTCGGTGAAATGGCCGGTGCGGCACAGGCGTTCGGCGACGATCTGTTCCATCGCCGCGGTGGTGCGCGCGCCGATCGCGCGGATCTCGGGGATCCGGGTCGCGAGTTCGGCGACGCTGTTGATCATCAGGCAGCCGCGATGGTCGGGGTTGGCGGCGCAGTCGGCGATGACCGCCTCGAAGAGGGCGCGGACCGCGTCGCGGGCCGAGCCGGGCGCGCGGGACACGACATCGCGGACGAAGAGTGCGCGCTGCTCGCAGTACCGGTCGAAGGCCGCCAGGAACAGCCCGCGCTTGCTGACGTAGGCCGAGTAGATGCTGCCGTTGCCGACACCGGTCGCGCGGGAGACGTCCTGCACCGACGTGTTGTCGAAACCCCGTGCCCAGAACAACTCCGTGGCGGCGTCGAGCAGCTCCGATTCGTCGAACTGTCGTGGCCGTCCCATGGGGGTCACCGTACCAATCGGCGTGCGCTGAACCACACCGCTTGTTCTGGAGCCGTGATTCCAGAACAATGGATGACATGGCCACCAACCTCACCGAGCAGCCCCGCCGGCGCGTGGGCATCCTGCTGTTCGACGGCGTCAAGATGCTCGACTTCGCCGGGCCCGCAGAGGTTTTCGTGGAGGCCAATCAGGCCGTGTCCGGATACGAGGTGATTCTGGTCTCCGCCGACGGCAACAGCGTGCAGACCTCCATCGGCGCGCGGGTGGAGGTGGCCTGCGCGGCGGCGGACGCCGGACGGTTCGACACCGTCGTGATCCCGGGCAGCGAACTCCCGCCGTCGACCTTCGCGACGCCGGAGGTGCTCGCCGCGGCGCGGCATCTGTCCTGGAACACCCGCAGGCTCGCCTCGATCTGCAGCGGGGCCGCCATTCTGGCCGAGCTGGGCCTGCTGGACGGGCGGCGCGCGACCACGCACTGGAAGTTCGCCGCCGGGCTCGCACGGCGGTACCCGGCGGTCACGGTGGAACCGGACGCGATCTTCGTGCGGGATGGGAACCTGTACAGCTCGGCCGGTGTCGCTGCGGGTGTCGATCTCGCACTGGCGTTGGTGGAGGAGGACTTCGGGGCGGATGCCGCGCGCCGGGTCGCGCAATTGCTCGTGGTCTACATGCAGCGCTCGGGCGGGCAGTCGCAGTTCTCCGCGTCGCTGACCGGGCCGGCTCCCCGCAGTCCACTCGTGCGCAAGGCCGTCGATCTGATCTGCGCGGATCCGGCGTTTCCCCACACCGTGCAGACGCTGGCCGATCACGCCTGCGTCAGCGTGCGGCATCTGGCCCGGCTGTTCCGCGCCGAGCTCGAACGCACGCCCGCCGAATACCTCGCCTTCATTCGCTTCGGTGTCGCCAGGGACATGCTCCACGCCGGGAACAGCGTCACCGAGGCCGCCATGGCCGCGGGGTACGGCAGCGCCGAGGCGCTGCGGCGCGCATTCGTCGCCAGGCTGGGGATCTCGCCGCGCAAGTACCAGCAGCGTTTTCGGTCCACCGGGGCCGCCACCGCGCCATATCCGGAACGCGCGCTCCCGGCTGCCGTGTCCTGATCGGAGGCTTTCACGGCCGCTGGAGAGGGGTGCGCTGTTGTTTGCCTGGAGGAAGCTGGATGGGGCGTACTTCATCCGTACAACAGCTTCGGAAGGAATTCAGATGGCAGGCAATCCGCTCGGGATCGCGCTCGAGCAGGCGGCGCAGGAATTCGTGGACGCGACCTCGCAGCCGCCCTTCCTTTATCAGCTGGACCCCGAGGAGGGGCGCAAGGCCGTTGACTCGGTGCAGGATTCGCCGATCGACAAGCCGGAGATCGACGAGGAGTGGATCACCGTCGAGGGCGGTCCCACCGGCCGGGTGCGGGCGCGGATCGTGAAGCCGCGCGGCGCGGACGAGACCCTGCCCGTGATCGTCTACACGCACGGGGCCGGCTGGGTGTTCGGCGACGCGCACACCCACGACCGGCTGGTTCGTGACTTGGCCGTCGGCGCGGGCGCGGCCGTGGTGTTCCCGGAGTACGACCGCTCCCCGGAGGTGCGCTACCCGGTTGCCAACGAGCAGTCCTACCGTGTCGCCCAATGGGTTTCGACCGAGGGCGCGACCAAGGGCCTGGACTCCTCGCGGATCGCCATCGCGGGCGATTCGGTCGGCGGCAACATGGCGATCGCGCTGACCCTCATGGCCAAGGAGCGCGGTGACCTGTCGTTCGTGCAGCAGGTGCTGTTCTACCCGGTCACCGACGCGAACTTCGACACCGAGTCCTACCGGCAGTTCGCCGAGGGGTACTTCCTGACTCGCGAAGGCATGCGGTGGTTCTGGGACCAGTACACCACCAGTGCCGATGAGCGCGCCCAGATCACCGCGTCGCCGCTGCGGGCCACCACCGAGCAGCTGGCGGGCTTGCCGCCGGCCCTGGTGATCACCGGTGAGGCCGATGTCCTTCGCGACGAGGGTGAGGCCTACGCCGCGAAACTGCGCGCCGCCGGGGTTCCGGTGACGCAGGTGCGATACGGCGGCATCATCCACGATTTCGTCATGGTCAATTCGATGCACGACACCCACGCGGCGAAGGCCGCTGTGGCACAGGCTGTCTCGGTGCTCCGGGCCGCGCTGCACGAGTCCTGATCCCGCTCGACCCCACCAAGGAAGGTAGCCGTGAGCTCCGAAAATAATCCGACCATCGTGCTCGTACACGGAGCGTTCGCCGACTCGTCCAGCTGGAACGGGGTGGTGGCGAACCTGCGCGCGCAGGGGTACTCCGTTGTCGCCGCGGCCAATCCGCTGCGCGGGCTCGCTTCCGACGCCGCGTACGTCGGCTCGGTCGTGGACTCCATCGACGGTCCGGTAGTGCTGGCCGGTCACTCGTACGGCGGCAGTGTCATCACCGTCGCCGCGGCCGGTAAGACGAATGTGACCGCGCTGGTCTACATCGCGGCCTTCATCCCCGCCGAGGGTGAGAGCGCGCTCGAACTGACCGGCAAGTTCCCCGGTTCGACGCTCGGCCCGACCACGAGCCCGGCCCAATTCCCGCTGCCCGGCGGCGATTCCGGCACCGAGCTCTACATCCGCCAGGACGAGTTCCCCGCCCAGTTCGCCGCCGACGTGGCGCCCGAGACCGCCGAGCTGATGGCCGCCACCCAACGCCCCGTCGCCCTGACGGCCCTGCAGGAACCCGCCGCCGCGGCCGCGTGGCGGAACATCCCCGCCTTCGCGCTGCTCACCACCGACGACAAGAACATCCCCGTAGAGGCCCAGCGGTTCATGGCCGAGCGGGCGTCGGCACAGGTCACCGAGGTCGCGGCCTCGCACGCGGTCAGCGTCTCGGCACCGGACGCGGTGACCGAGGTCATTCTGTCGGCTGCGCAGAAGTAGCTTCCAGCAGGAGCAAGGACATCGCCAGGACCGCCCGGTAGCACAACCGGGCGGTCCCGTCGTCCGCACCGAAATACTCCGACCGGACGGGGAAGTGCAGACCAGCTGCGGTAAGCCTATGGCAGGGGACGACGGTCAACGTGTTGTCCCGCAGAGCATCTGGTCCCAGTGAAGTTCGCGGGTGTAGCGGCCGCCGACCCGGGAACCTCCTATAGGCAGGTGACCGGGCAGGAGAGGTTTATGAGCCGAGCAGATTCGATGCAATTGCTGCGGGTGCAGGTCCTGACCGAGGCCCCGATCCCGATCGTGGTCGCCGCCGGTGAGGTGGATGTGCTGTCCGTTCCGCTGCTCGACCGGGCGTTGCGACAGGCCCTGGCGGGGGATCCCCCGACGATCGCGGTGGACCTGACGCGGGTGGTGTTTCTGGACTCGTCCGGCCTTGCGGTCCTGGCCCGCAGCGCGCGAGCTTGCCCGCAGCCACCGCGCGTGGTGGCCTCCCCGCAGGCGCGGCGTCCGATCGAGACCACCGGCATGACCGTCATGCTGACCCTGTTCGACACCCTCGCTCAGGCGCTCGCGGCTTCCCTCGGACAGGACCAGCAAACGGGTTGATTCCGAGGAGGCGCGGCTTCGGCGCCGGTCAGAAATAGATGAGCAGGCCGGTGTGAAGCTCCGGGGCGGACTACTCGAATCGGACGACCTCGGCTGTTCGGCCCGCAGGTGAGAATCGTGCCTGATAGAACCACGTGATGGGTAGGCCGACAGCCAAGAAGCGGGCTCGACGAATAGCCCGTCAGACCAAGCGCCCGATGCCGGGTGTGGATCAGTCGCAGTGGAACATCCCCACGCAAGTCTTGCGTCCTGTGCTACCCGAGTCGGCACGGGACATCGAGACCTTCGAGCGCGACGTGGCGTGGTGGCAAGCCAACGAGGGTCCCTGCGGGGTCCCGGTTTCTCCGAGCCCCACCGACGATGTGCGGGAGTTTCTGCTCGGCGGCTCCACCTCCTGCGAGGGGTTCAACGACCGTGAACAGTCCTTCGTTCTCGGTGCCGAGGCTTTGTCCGAGCAGTTGTTTCGGCGTGGATGGCGTTTCAGCAGCGCGGACTCTTCACCGTCGGCACTGGTTTGGGCATATCCGCCCTCGCGGTACGCGCAGGCCGAGGGGCATATCGAGCCGGTGACAACCTTCCATGTCTTCACGTTCCACGCGCCGGTTTTCGAGGGATGCGAGTTCTCGCTCATGGTCGCGGGACACACGTGGGAGGCGGGGGAGTGGCCGGTGAGCAGTATCGCCGAGTTCCTGGCGAACATCGACGCGGTCGAAAGTCACCGTGCGGGAGACGACATCGCGAGTCTGCCGTTCGCTTACGACGGGCTGCTCGACAATCACGCCAGTCCGGTTGATCGACTCGGCTGGGGCGCGAAGTAGGTCTCGACCGCGTAGCGGAACCAGCGTTCGCGAGAGCGGAGCGCGCGGCGGCTCACCTCGGCCGTGGGGACGATGCGGTCGAAACCGTGCCAGCAGCCGGGGTAGACCTCGAAGTCGACAGGAACCCCAGCGTCGCGGAGTCTGCCGACGTAGGCGACGGTCTCGTCCAGGAACGGTTCCAGGTCGCCGACGTAGGTGAAGGTCGGGGGCAGGCCGCGCAGGTCGGTGGCCCGGGCGGGGGCGGCGTAGATCGGCACCTCGTCGTCAGTGTGGCCGCGGCCCAGGTAGAGCCGCCAGGCCGAGCGCAGGGTCGTGCTGTCCAGCAGGGGCGCGTCGTTGTTCACCGCGGACGCGGTCGTCACCCGGTCGTCGAGCATCGGATAGATCGGCAGCTGGAACGCGACGCTGACCTCGCCGCGGTCGCGCGCAAGCAGGGTCAGGGCAGCGGTCAGGCCACCGCCCGCGCTCTCACCGCCCACCGCGATCTGATCGTCCCGCACCCCGAGGCGAGTCGCGTTGTCGCGCAACCACGTCAGTGCGTCGTAGCCGTCGTCCAGAGCCGCGGGGTAGGGAAGTTCGGTGCTCAGCCGGTAGTCGGGGGCGACGATCACGCAGCCGACGGCGGCGATCAGGCGGCGATAGAACGCGGCGTCCTGTTCAGGTGCGCCGAGGGCGTAGCCGCCGCCGTGCAGCCACAGCAGCCCGGTCGCGTTCTGCACCGGCGTCAGCGGGGAGTAGACCATCACCCGCAACCGTGATCCGTCGGCGCGCGGGATGTGGAACTCCCGGACCCGCATGCTGCGCGGCCGCCGCCGGTAGGCCACGGCCGTGACCCGCCCGAGCGCGAGACTGCCCCGGCGCAGGCGAGCATCACCGATCCGGGAAGCGGCGCGGCGCAACATGATTCCGGTCCGGCGCAACTGCGGATCGATCATGTCGGCGGTGATTCTCATGTCTGCCTCTCGGTGACTCGACGATGGCTACCCTGAGTATGGACGGTAGTACGGACAGCTGTACAGGCGTTCGGCCGGTACGCGTCACCCCGGTCGAGCAGGTGAATCCGTCCGCCGCTCTTGCGTCGGAACACTGTCGGAAATACTATCCGGACATATGTCCGTATAGCTGTCCGAGTTGTGTTCGAGATGCCCCGCGCGGCACTCGGCCGCAGTCGGCGCCCCGTCATCCGAATCGCTTCCTCGGTTCCGTACCTGTGAGGACATCCATGGCCTACGTGATCACCCAACGTTGCTGCAACGACGCCAGCTGCGTGGTTGAGTGCCCGGTCGACTGCATCCGCCCGCGCCCGGACGAACCCGGGTTCGCGACGGCGGAACTGCTGCACATCGACCCGGACACCTGCATCGACTGCGGGGCGTGTGCGGAGGCGTGCCCGGTGGACGCGATCTTCGCCGCGGACGAACTCCCCGACGCACTGACCCGGTACGCCGAGATCAACGCCGCCTACTTCGAGCACAATCCGCTCGAAACCACGATCACCGCGGCGCCCACCCCGCTGCGCCTGCCCCGCGAGGCCGCGCCGCTGCGGGTGGCGATCGTGGGCACCGGACCCGCGGCCTGCTACTCCGCCGAACAACTGCTCGGCCGCGGCCGGGTCGAAGTCGATCTGTTCGACAAGTCGCCCGCGCCCTGGGGCCTGGCCCGCTACGGCGTCGCGCCCGATCACCCCGAAACCCGGGGCGTGATCGACCAATTCAACGCCGCCTTCAAACGCGACGCGATCCGCATGCATCTCAATGTCGACATCGGTCGCGACTTCACCCACGCCGAGCTGCTCGAGCACTTCCACGCGGTGATCTACGCGGTCGGCGCACCCGGCGACCGCCGGCTCGGCATCCCCGGCGAGGACCTGCCCGGAAGCCATTCCGCCACCGAGTTCGTGGCCTGGTACAACGGCCACCCCGACTGCGCCGACCGGAGATTCGAGCTGTCGGGCGAGCGCGCGGTCATCGTCGGCAACGGCAACGTCGCCCTGGATGTTGCCCGGGTGCTGACCGTGGATCCGGATCGGCTGGCGCGCACGGATATCGCCGACCACGCGCTGGAGGCCCTGCGGCACAGCGCGGTTCGCGAGGTCGTCCTGCTGGGCAGGCGCGGACTGGTGAACGCGGCCTTCACCGGGCCCGAGTTCCTGGCGCTGGGGCAGCTCGACGGCGTGGACGTGGTCATCGATCCCGCCGACCTCGACGCCGAAGTCGCCGCCGCACTGGCCGATCCCGAGACCGACCCGACGCTGCGGCTGAAACTGAACCTGGCCACCGAATACGCGGCCCGCCCGCGCACGAGCGGGAACAAACGCATCGTCTTCCGCTTCCGGGCCGTACCCCGCGAGGTGCTGGGCGGGCAATTCGCCACCGGGGTGCGCATCGAACGCAACGAATCTCCGGGCGCGACAGCAGATTCGCCGCCCGGCGAGAACCTCGACGCGCGACTGATCGTGCGCGCGGTCGGCTATCGCGGCGTCCCCGTGGCCGACGTGCCCTTCGATCCGGCTGCCGCGGTGATTCCCAATTTCCTGGGCCGGGTCGTGGACGCCCTGGGCGCGACCGTGCCCGGGGTCTACACCGCCGGCTGGATCAAACGTGGCCCGCGCGGGGTGATCGGCACCAACCGCGGTGACGCCGAGGAAACGGTGACCCAGCTGATCGCGGACTTCCTGGCCGGAGACCTGGATCGCCCGGTGCGTGAACGCGATTCGCTCGACGACCTGCTCGCCGAGCGCTGCTCCGACCACGTCGATCGCGCGGGCTGGCTGACCGTGGACGCCGCCGAAAAGGCCGCCGGCGCAAGCGAACAGCGCCCCCGAGTCAAGTTCGTCCGGGCCCGGGACATGGTCGATCTGGCCCGGGGTGCGGTGGCCGCTCGATGAGCATTGTTATGGACGAGTGTCGGTGATAGTGTCCAGACACATGTCCAGTCTTCAGTCCGTCCGGACGGGGCAGCCCCGGAACCGGAAGCACGAACTAGCGAATTCGAGGTGCCCGTGATGACTTCGGCCTCACTGGAGCCGTTCACGTTCGACCCCTACGACTACGGTTTCCACGACGACCCGTACCCGACCTACGAGCGCCTGCGCACCGACGCCCCGCTCTACTACAACCCGGACCTCGACTTCTGGGCACTGTCGCGGCACGCGGACGTCATCGCCGGATTCCGCGACAACGTCCGGCTCTCGAGCGCCATGGGCGTCTCGCTGGATCCCGCCGCCTGGGGACCGCACGCGCACCGGACGATGTCGTTCCTGGCCATGGACGATCCCCGGCACATGCGCATGCGCCGCCTGGTGTTCAAGGGGTTCACCCCGCGCCGGGTCACCGAGATGGAGAACCGGATCGAGGAGCTGACGCGCGAACACCTCGAGCCCGCCCTGGCACGCGGATCCTTCGACTGGATCGAGGATTTCGCGGGCAAGCTGCCCATGGACGTCATCTCCGAACTCATGGGCGTGCCCGTCCCGGATCGCGCCGAGATCCGCCGGCTCGCGGACCTGGTCGTGCATCGCGACGACGGCGTGATGGACGTGCCGCACAGCGCGATCGACGCCTCGCTGCAGCTGATCGTCTACTACAGCGAGATGGTCACCGCGCGCCGCGCCGAACCCACCGACGATCTCACCTCCGCACTGCTGGACGCCGAGATCGAGGGCGACCGCCTCACCGACGAGGAGATCATCGGGTTCATGTTCCTGATGGTGGTCGCCGGCAACGAGACCACCACCAAACTGCTCGGCAACGCGCTGTACTGGGCCGGTCGCACCCCGGGCGAATACGCCAAGGTCGTCGCCGATCCGGACCTGGTCCCGGACTGGGTCGAGGAGACCCTGCGCTTCGACACCTCGAGCCAGATCGTGGCCCGCAGCGCCGCCGTCGACATCGAGATGTACGGGCGCACCATCCCCGCCGGCGCGAAGGTGCTGCTGCTCATGGGATCCGCCAACCGGGACTCCGAAGTCTTCCCCGACGGCGATGTCTTCCGGATCGACCGCCCCGAGAAGGGCGCGATCTCCAGTTTCGGTGCGGGCGTGCACTTCTGCCTCGGCGCGCACCTGGCCCGCCTGGAAGCCATCGTCGCCCTGCGCGCGTTCGTGTCCCGCGTGCGCGACTACTCCCTCGACGAATCCGGGATCGTGCGCGTGCATTCGACCAACGTGCGCGGCTTCGCCACCCTGCCCATCACCACGGAGATCGCCTGATGCCCCGCTTCGCCCCCCAGCCCGAACGCCGACCCGCCATCGTCACCGGCGCCTCCTCCGGAATCGGGGCCGCCACCGCCGTCGCCCTGGCCGAACTCGGTCACCCGGTCGTGCTCGGCGCGCGCCGCCTCGACGAATGCCAACTGCTGGCGGAGAAGATCCGCGCCAACGGTGGTGCGGCGCAGGCACTCCGGGTCGATGTCACCGACACGGAGTCGATCGACGAGTTCGTCACCGGCGCCGAGGCCGAGTTCGGTCCCACCGAGATCGTGGTGTCCGCGGCCGGGCACCTGGTGTTCGGCCTGGTCCACGAGCTCACCCCCGAGCAGTACCTGCAGCAGGTGAATCTGCACCTGGTCGGCCCCCAGCGCCTGGCCCACCGGGTACTGCCCGGCATGCTCGAGCGCGAACGCGGCGACTTCGTACTCATCAGCTCCGACACCGCCACCACGCCGCGCCCGCGCTCGGGCGCGTACCCCGCGGCCAAGGCCGGGGTCGAGGCGATGGCCCGCCAGCTCTGGATGGAACTCGAGGGCACCGGCGTGCGCGCCTCGCTGGTCCGGCCCGGCCCGACCCTGACCGCCATGGGCACCGACACCACCGCCGAGATCATCGGACCCGTCCTCGAGGACTGGAGCACCTGGGGATTCGCCCGGCATTCGGAGATGCTCAAGGCCGCGAACCTGGCCACGGCCGTGGTCGCGGTGGTCTCGGCCCCGCGCGGCGCGCACATCCAGCTCACCGAGGTCCAGCCCGAAGCCCGGGTCTCACCCCGCAAGAACGGCGGTGCGTCATGAGGATCGTGGTCGACCGGGACCTGTGCCAGGGCCACGCCGTGTGCGCGGCCGAAGCCCCCGAAGTGTTCTCCGTCCCCCGGCGCGGTCCGGTCGAACTGCTCGACGCCGAACCCGGCCCCGACGTCCGCGCCCAAGTCCAGGACGCCGTCCGCTACTGCCCCACCCAGGCGCTGTCGATCATCGACGGCGACGCGTGAGCACGCTCGCGCAACAACGAAAGGTTCACGAACATGGCTGATTTCGATCGCGCCGAACTCGACGAGATGGTGCAGCGCTGGCTGCAGGCCAACAAGGACTGCGAAGCCACCGGCGACTGGCGCCCGCTCGCGGAGTACTACACCGAGGACGCCACTTACGGCTGGAACTACGGCCCCAAGGACGAGTTCATGGCCGTGGGCCGCGACGAGATCCGGGACATCGCCATCGGTTTGGAGATGGACGGCCTCGAAGGCTGGACCTACCCGTACCAGGAAGTCGTGGTCGACGACCGCAGCGGCACCGTCATCGGCTTCTGGAAGCAGATCGCCGACACCACCCGCGCCGACGGCACCCACTACTCGCCCGAGGGCATCGGCGGCAGCTGGTTCCGCTACGGCGGCAACTTCCAATGGTCCTGGCAGCGTGACTTCTTCGACTTCGGCAACGTCAGCGCGATGTTCCTGGAGATGATGACCAACAAGGCGCTCTCGGACGGCATGACCAAGCGCATCACCCGCGCCACCTCCGGCAACCCGCTGCCCGGCTGGTACAAGATCGGCAAGGGGCCGGTGGAGCTGTGGTGAGCGACGCGCCCGATCGGCGCAGCGCCTTCGCGGACCTGACCCGCGAGCAACTGGCGATCCTGGTCCCCGAACTCCTGCTCAGCGGCCACCTCATCGACCGCTCCGGCATGGCCCACACGATCGGCGCGTTCGGCCGCGAGGGCATGGCGCAGGTCGCCATCGAGGAGTGGCAGGTCGCCAGCCCGGTCTACACCCGGCGCATGCAGCGTGCGCTCGGGTACACCGGCGACAGCGTCGAAACCATCTTCAAGGGCCTGCAACTCGACATCGGCGCGCCCCCGCAGTTCATGGATTTCCGGTACCGGATCCAGGATCGCGATCACGGGGAGTTCTGGCTCGATCACTGCGGGGCGCTCGCGGATGTGGAACCCATGGGGGAGGACTACGTCCGATCCATGTGCCACGACATCGAGGACCCGACCTTCGACGCGACCGCCCTGGCCACCAACCCGCGCGCCCAGGTCCGCCCGATCCACCGCCCGCCCCGGGTGCCCGCGGACCGGAGCCCGGTGTGCGCGTGGACCGTGATCATCGATGATTCCCACGTGCCGCCGCCGATTCCGGCGAACTTCGACATCGTCTCGGAATCGGCTGCCGCACAGGTGATCCTGGATCCCATCGACCCGGCAGATCCCGGGCAGGGTGACTACTCCGGCCCGTTGCTGAGTGACCTGCGCTTCAGCGACTTCTCCCGGTCCGCGTTGATCCGCATGGCCGACGAGGTGTGCCTGCAGCATCATCTGCTGGCGCTGGGTTTCCTCATCGCGATCGGATCGCGCACCGACGTCGACGCGGCGGCCGACATCGGGCGCAAACAGTTCGCCGGCATCGCGGGCCTGACCTCCGAACGCCTGCGCGACGCGCTCGGGGCCGGTGACGACGATGCCGCGCTGGCGCAGGTGCTGCGTCTGCATCCGGCGTGGAATCCGCTGTGCTACACCGGTGTTCAGGTCGACGAGCACGACATCGGTGTGCGCCTGCGCATTCCCAAGCGCAGCGGGGCGGTCAGCGATCGGGTCTGGCCCGCACTGCTGGACGCCGAGCACCTGGCGCCGATCGAAGCCATGGCCCGCGGGGTCAACCCGCGGTACACCGTCCACGTCACCGCCGACACCGACGACGAACTCGCACTCGGATTCCTGCTCGCGGAACAGCCCTTCCGCGAATCCGGCGAGGTGGCCATCACCCGGTTCAGCACCGGCGCCGACTTCCGCTTCGCCGACCGCGGCATCCCGCTGCCGCTGACCGTGGTCTGACATACCGATGAAAGATGAATTGCCATGGCGTGCAACTTCGCTGACCTGTTCGAGCACGCGGTCGACGCGATGCCCGAACGCATCGCGCTGATCCACCGTGACCGGCGAATCACCTACCGCGAGCTCGACATCCGAGCCAATCGGCTCGCCCATCACCTGGCCTCGATCGGCGTGGCGCCCGGCACCCACGTCGGTTTCCAGATGCACAACAGCATCGAGACCATGGAAACCCTCATCGCCTGCTTCAAACTGCGCGCGGTGCCGATCAACATCAACTATCGCTACAGCGCCGAAGAGCTGTGTTACCTCTACGACAACGCCGATCTGCACACCCTGGTGTTCCACCGCAGCTACGCGAGCGCCGTCGGCACGGCGCTGAGCCGCTCGCCGCGGGTCCGGCGCGCCATCGTCGTCGAGGACGACCTGGACAGCGGGCACATCGAAACCACAGCGGCACACTATGAATCGGTGCTCTCGCCGATCACCACCCGCCCCGAGGCCGAGCGCACGGCCGACGACCTGTTCATGATGTACACCGGCGGCACCACCGGAATGCCCAAGGGCGTCATGTGGCGGCAGGAGGACATGTGGCGGGTCCTGGGCGGCGGCATCGACTTCTACACCGGGGAACCGGTGGCCGATGAGTTCCAGCAGTCCCGCGTCGGCGCGCAGAACGAGCCGAGCGCGTGGTTGATCCTGCCCCCGCTCATCCACGCCGCGGCCATGATGCCGACCTTCACCGCCCTGTGGAGCGGCAACACCCTGATCTACGAGTCGCGATTCGATCCGGCGGTGGTCTGGGAGACGGTCGAGCGTGAGCGTCCCGCGGTCATGGTCATCACCGGCGACGCGATGGCCCGGCCGCTGCTGGACGCGCTGGGCGATCCCCCGCGGGACGCCAGTTCGCTGCTGGCCATCGCCTCGGGTGCGGCGCTGCTGTCCCAGCCGGTGAAGAACCGGCTGCTCGAGCGGTTCCCCGCCACGGTGGTCTCGGATTCCATCGGATCCTCCGAAACCGGTTTCGGCGGAATCGGATTCGCCACCAAGGACGACGATCCCGGTCGCGGTCCGCGGGTGCAGGTGGGGCGCGGCGCGGTGGTCGTCGACGACACCGGGGTTCCGGTTGCGGCGGGGGAGCAGGGCTGGCTGGCCAAGACCGGCGCGGTTCCCCTGGGCTATTACAAGGACGAGGAGAAGTCGCGCCGGTTGTTCAAGACCGTGGACGGGTCGCGGATGGTCGTCACCGACGATCGCGCCCGCGTCGAGGGCGACGGCTCGATCACCCTCATCGGCCGCGGCAACATGGTGATCAACACCGGCGGGGAGAAGGTGTTCGTCGAAGAGGTCGAGAGCGTGCTCAAAGCGCATCCGGGCGTCTTCGACGCGGTGGTGGTCGGTGTCCCGCACGAGCGCTGGGGTCAGCAGGTCGCGGCGGTGATCGCCACGCCCGAAGGGGAAGTGCTCGACTTCGAGGCCCTGACCGAGCACGTGCGCGCGCATTTGGCGGGCTACAAGACGCCGCGCACGCTGTGGCTCGCCGCCGAGGTGACGCGCTCACCCAGCGGCAAGCCGGACTACCGGTGGGCCAAGGAGTACATCGGTACCCGCGCACCCGATCACGAAGTCGGGTCCGCGGCGCGTACCTGACGCCGCGAACGAGCCGCACACTGCCGCACAACCGCACCGGATTCGGTGCGGGTTGTGCGGCAGTGGCGTTTCGGGCCCCGCGGCCTCACCGGTCGCGGGGGTCCGATTCGATGGTGGGCGGGGCGTTTTCGCCGCGCATTCGGGTCGAGTAACCGATCGCGGCGTCGACCAGGGACTCCACATAGATCTTCTCCAGCCGTCTGGCCGAGAACGGATCGCTGCCCGTGCCGATCGCCGCGTCGATGCGGCCCCGGATCCGATCGGTCAGCCGCTGCTGCATATCGATCAGATCCGGTTCGACGACCGCCGGGGTCAGCATCGACGCGGCGGTGGACATGGTCAGCGGGGTCTGCTCGGTCTCGGCGGTGGGCGGGTGGCCCGCACGGCGCAGTGTCGGGAGCGAGAGCGCGCGCCACACCACCTCCGCGAGCAGCTGCTCGCGGGAATCGAAGTAGCTGTAGACCGTTGCGGTGCCGATGTCGGCCTCGAGGGCGACCACCCGCAGGGTCAATCCGTCGAACCCGCCACGGGCCAGGACCTTTACCGCGGCATCGACGATGCGCTCGAACATTTCGGACTTTTCATGCTGGGACCGCCGGGCACCCCCGGCCATGCTGGACAGTTTTTCGGACACAAGTCTAGATGCTATTCTGGACAGCATTACAAGGCAATGGAACCGCACTGAGACGACCGCCATATCGCCTGGTTCGAGTCCATTCGCGCGTCGCACACGCAGGAGGTCGCAGCACCCGATGAGCGCATCGATCACCGGCCGCATCGTCGCGGTCACCGGGGGAGCCCGCGGCATCGGGCGAGCGATCGCGGCGGAGTTGACCGCCCGCGGCGCGCTCGTCGTGATCGGGGACATCGACCCGCACGCGGCCGCGGACACCGCCGCCGCTCTCGGGCTGGCGGGCGCGTTCGCCCTGGACGTCACCGACGCCGACTCCTTCGCCGACTTCCTGCGCCGGACCGAACAGGCCGTCGGCGCGGTCGACGTGCTGATCAACAACGCGGGTGTCATGCCGGTCGGCAAGTTCACCGAGGAGGCCGACGCGCTCACCCGTCGCATCCTGGACATCAATGTCTACGGGGTCATGCTCGGCGCCAAACTCGTGCTGCCGGGCATGCTCTCGCGCGGGCGCGGACACATCGTGAACATCTCCTCCCTGGCCGGGGAGAACCCGACCCCGGGCATGGCGACCTACTGCGCCAGTAAGCAGGCGGTGCTGAGTTTCACCGAAACCATGCATCGCGAGCAGCGTGGCAGCGGCGTGCGCTTCTCGGCGGTCCTGCCGACCTTCACCCGCACCGAGATGATCGCCGGCACCCGCGCGCCCCTCGGGCTGCTCGCCGAGCCCGATGACGTCGCGCGTGCGGTCGCGCGCCTGATCGCGCGTCCGCGCC